>JAAZDA010000286.1 GCA_012512995.1 Clostridiales bacterium
AAATACAAGAAGTGCTGCGGTAAAGACAACTGGTAAAAGATGACAGTTAACTGGTACATGACCGGGATCCTTTTGGGGGCTCCGGTCTTTTTTTCTAAAAGTTTTGTAAATTGAAGAGTTTTGACGCTGTAATGCGTTAATATATATGAATGCCAAAAAAAGAAACGGCATATACGATATGACAGAGCAATCAATGCGATAAAAGTCTCAGTAACGGGAAGGTAAAAATGGACAGCAAACAAGACAAAGAAATTGATAAAACAATTGAAGCGGCGGATACGAATCAGGAGGCGCTCAACGATGAAGTAGAGGAGCTTATCACTGACAAAAAAAAGCCTGAAGCAGTGGCAGGTGATAATGCAGAACCCGTATTGCCCAAAAGCAGGAAGCCTAAAAAGAAGAAAAAATGGATAAAATGGATAGTTATCGCGGCTATTGTCGGAGCAGTAGTTTTCTTCTTTGTTATTCGCTCCGGTCAGTCTGTTTATCCTGAGGAGACAGTGACAAAGAGAGACATAGTCACTTATCACAGCTTCACAGGAACAATAAAGCCGGTAACTGAGCAGAACGTCCTTCCGGATGTCGTCGGAGTGAAGTTCAGTAAGTTTGATGTGGAAGAGGGAGATGAGGTCAAAAAGGGCGATGTTATCGCTGAACTCGACCAGAAATCCATCCAGGATCAGATCGATCAGCTCAAGGCCACAATGGGCGCGTCACAGACCTCGGGAGATATTTCCGTAAGGCAGGCGAACAAAACATACAGCGATTACAAGAATGATATAGACAACGGGACGAATCAGAGTATTCTGTCCGCAACACAGGCCATAGATACTGCATTCGCATCACTTGTTGCGGCGCAGCAGGCATACAACCAGGAAGTGAATCTCAACAACAAACAACTCAGTTCAACGATCCAGACAAGTATGAATGCAATAGATACTGCATATCAGGGAGTCAGATCAGCGGAACTCACAGCCAGTTATAAGTACAGTGAGCTTGACAAGACAAAATCAAGATCGGATGGTTCGACAGCAAGTAAGGATGCTGTAGATACTTCACAGTATGGAGCTGATTCTGCCGGTCTTAGTTTGGACAGCGCATGGCTTTCTTACAATCAGGCTGTTTCATCGTATAACGGAGCCAAGATCAACGAAGAGAATTCTCTGACTCAGAAATATGATTCTCTTGTACAGGCTGAGATAGCATACCTGAATTCACTGGACAGTTATAATGCGGCGCTACAGAGCGTGGATCAGCAGCTGAGCACTTATGCGCTTAGCATAGAGTCTGCCCAGGCTGCGACTAACCAGGACGCAAATACCGTCAAGCTCGCGCAGCTCGAGGAACAGATCGATGATTGTACTGTCAGAGCTCCTATGGATGGCACGGTTACAGTCATAAGCCTAAAGGAAGGCGATGTGACGACATCAGCCGGCTCGCTTGCGACTGTTACAAGTTTTGACAAGATGCAGGTATCTATCAAGATTGGTGAATATGACATCAAGGGCGTGGAAAAGGGAACACCAGTCTCGATTACCGTTGATGCTCTGGACAAAACATATGATGGAAGTATTTCAAAGATAAGCCGTGTGGCAACAGTTGATAACGGTGTTTCATATTTCACATCAGATGTCGAATTTGACGCAGACGAAGATGTGCGCTCCGGCATGAGCGTAGAAGCTAAGATCACGGTCGAGGATAAGAAGCAGGTGCTGACGCTTCCTGTATCTTTGATACTTACAAATGATGATGGGACGACATATGTAAATGCGGCCGGCGGGCCAAAGGGAACGACTCCTACGAAGACGGCTGTGGAAGTCGGTGCATCGGATGGAATGTATACGGAGATAACGAGCGGTCTAAAAGAGGGAGACAAGGTACTGGATACGAGCTTCGGTGTTTCCGGAACGCAGGCTGCAGTCACTGTCGGATAATTGAATGGAAAAGGTCATGGTAATGCGTGTTATATATATGGAGGTCAAATGGCTGAAAAGCTGAATGCTGCTGACGTTGGAGTGAGAGAGCACATACTCGTCATGCGGGGTATTACAAAAGATTATCTGGTCGGGGAAGAAACTTCCCACGTTCTTAAGGGAGTGAACCTGACTGTAGATAAGGGCGAATTTCTTGCGATCCTCGGGCCTTCCGGTTCGGGAAAATCAACACTGATGAATATCATTGGCTGCCTGGATGTCCCGACTGGCGGTGATTATCTGCTGTCAGGCAGAAGGATAGCTGATCAGAGCGAAACAAGTCTCGCACACATAAGGAACAAAGAAATTGGATTTGTTTTCCAGCAATTCCAGCTTCTGCAGAAGCAGACAGCAAGGGACAATGTGGAACTGCCATTGATATACGCAAATGTTCCTGAGAAGAAGAGAAAAGAGCGCGTAGAAGAAGTTCTTGAGAAAGTAGGACTGGCTGACAGAATAGATTATTATCCGGGTCAGCTCTCGGGCGGACAACAGCAGAGAGTTGCCATAGCAAGGGCAATAGCGGTGAACCCGACTATCCTTCTTGCGGATGAGCCGACAGGCGCGCTCGATCAGAAGACCGGGGCTCAGGTCATGAAGATCTTTGAGGATCTCAATCGCGAAGGCAGGACTATCATAATGATCACACATGATCGCCACATAGCCGTGCATGCAAAGCGAATAGTCAGAATATTGGATGGAAATCTTGTTGAGGGCGATGAATCTTTCGCATAGATAAGTC
>JAAZDA010000497.1 GCA_012512995.1 Clostridiales bacterium
GACTAAGGCATTCAAAGTATTAACGGCTTTAATGGATAAAGGGTACATTGAACAGAAAAAGAATGGCAGATTGACAGTGTATGTTCCAAAGGAAAGCCGAGCTTGACCGCCTTGAGAAAGCCGGGAGAGAGTGCAGGAACTGGATCCGCATAGACTGCATCGCACAGGAGTACGACAGGAAAAAGAAAGAGTACGACAACATCGACGAGGAATACTGATATAAGCGTCCTTTTTTCTTAGAGCTTCGTATATATGTGTAGATGAATAAATACCACAAAAACAGATTTGGCGCTCATACGAAAGAGAAAGGGGGCAGACAAATGGAAGATAACAGGAAAATAAATGAGAAGAAGCCAGAGGATCTTGCAGATGAGCAGATGGAGGATGTGAGTGGTGGATGGCGCAATTGCGAAGGAAGCAGCACACCGCCAGTCCCTGTTAAGTTTTTGGTCAGGGATGATGTCATACCGCAGGCTGGGAAGGATGCTGACTTTCTTCGCAGTCAGTTTCGTGGACAATGGGTCGATGCAAAGGCTTATAACAAGCAATGCGATGGCCAGTATTATTCAATAGAACTTAAATATTATAACGTGGTCTTGAAAACGGTTCCTGTTGAGTTGATAAAGGGGTTATGAATACGGGATATAAGTACACTTGGCACTTATCAGCAATGGTAGGTGCTTTTATTATGTCCTGAAACGGCGGTGAGGATTGGTGATCAGAAATAAGATATATACAAGTTTGAAAGACAGTGCTTTTGAAGATGACAATAAAGCGAATTACATGAATGTACCGGCGACATTAAAAGAGCTGGAAAAAATAGAAATGATCCGACAGAATGATAGAAGATGAACTAGAAGTTTCACAGTAAAAGGCTTTTACCATTGGTGTCAGGCATCGAAAGCGTTTTGACAAAGAGTCGGTGTCAGGCACTATAAAAATTCTTTGCAGGAAAGATTAGAAAGCAAATCAATAGAGCATAAATCTTGAATATTGTCAGGAAGATTATTTGATTGGAATGCTTTATCAAGAAATGCATAATGATCATAAGCTTTGGATGTGTTTTGCTTATAAAGGATGGCTTGTACAGTTTAGCGGCATGACAGATAACCTTGGTGGTGTCGATTCGATACTGTTTTTTACTCATACTGTTCTCCACACAGAATTAAGCGCTGGATAACAAACATGTCCAGCGCTTCTAGACAAATAAATGCGGTTTTATGCTGGCTGTCAGCCTCGGAAACTCAAGTAAAGACAGTGAAGGAATGCCTTCCTGGGGTGGGCTGATAAGCTCGAGAGCTCTGAGCTCTTCATGCATATGAAAGAGTTCGTGTCGCTGTACCTCGGCTCCAGAAAGACGAGCTCGACACCAAAAAAAGAGGGCGCCCCACAGAACGCGAAGTAAACACAGCGGTGTTCATGCTTCGGGCGAAGCAGCTGGGGCTGTCAATAGCAGAGCTTGATGAGATGGAAGAAGGCGCTGTGATGGATATGATAATCGAATCCGGGAACGATACACATGAGGACGAATACAGGCGGGTGGCAGACCA
>JAAZDA010000287.1 GCA_012512995.1 Clostridiales bacterium
CAGCCATGAGAGCAGCTCTCGGGATTTCGATCATAGTTCCCACATGATGAACTATAGTTGAGTTTTTCTCTGCTTTGACCTTGGCTGCTGTATCATCGATAACTTTCTTTACAACATCAAGCTCTCTCTTATCGCCTACAAGCGGAACCATGATCTCAGGCTCAATGTTATAGCCGTACTCGTCATTTACTTCTATTGCAGCTTCGATGACAGCTCTTGTCTGCATCTTGGCAATTTCAGGATATGTAACGGACAGACGGCATCCACGATGGCCCATCATAGGGTTGAACTCATGAAGAGCATCACAGCGGGCTTTTACGTCTGCGAGAGTAAGGCCCATATCATCTGCCAGTTCCTTCATTTCCTCATCTGTTGTCGGAACGAATTCATGAAGAGGCGGATCCAGGAAACGAATAGTTACAGGGCGTCCTTCCATAGCTTCATAAATTCCCTTGAAGTCACCCTTCTGGTAAGGAATCAGCTGGTTCAGAGATGCTTCTCTCTCTTCTGTTGTATCTGAAAGGATCATTCTGCGGATCTTTGGAATTCTCTCCGGTGCAAAGAACATATGCTCTGTGCGGCACAGTCCGATTCCTTCAGCCCCGAGATGTACTGCATTCTCAGCATCGTCAGGCGTATCAGCATTAGCGCGGACCTTGAGCCTTCTGAATGAGTCAGCCCATTTCATGATGCGCTCGAAGTTGCCGCTTATTGTTGCATCAACAGTAGCTATATCACCGAGATAGATCTTGCCTGTGGAGCCATCGAGAGAAATATAATCGCCCTCATTTACAGTAACTCCGCCGAGATCAAATGTTTTGTCTTCTTCATTGACCTTCATGTCGCCGCAGCCTGAAACGCAGCATGTGCCCATGCCTCTTGCAACAACAGCAGCGTGGCTCGTCATTCCGCCGCGCATTGTGAGAACGCCTTCTGCGGCGTGCATGCCCTCGATATCCTCAGGTGACGTCTCCTGACGGACAAGGACGACTCTCTGTCCTGCCGTGTGAGCCGCAATAGCATCATCAGCGTTGAAGTAGACGCGTCCTGCAGCAGCTCCGGGTGATGCCGGAAGTGCCTGTCCTATAACTCTGCCGTTCCTGAGTGCCTGAGTATCAAAGTTCGGATGGAGCAGCTGATTGAGCGATGAAGCCTCAATGCGGAGCACTGCCTCTTCCGGTGTGATCATGTTCTCGTCCACGAGATCGCAGGCGATCTGAAGAGCTGCCTGAGCTGTTCTCTTGCCGTTTCTTGTCTGAAGGAAATAAAGCTTGCCTTCCTCGATCGTGAACTCCATATCCTGCATATCGCGATAATGATCTTCAAGGATCTTTGCGGAGTCCATGAACTGCTTGAAGACGCCCGGCATATCCTCCTGAAGTCTCGTGATAGGCTGAGGTGTGCGGATACCTGCAACAACATCTTCGCCCTGAGCATTTATGAGGTACTCACCGAAAATACCCTTTGCGCCCGTGCCGGGATTTCTTGTGAAAGCAACGCCTGTTCCTGAAGTGTCACCCTTATTGCCGAATACCATGGCCTGAACGTTTACAGCCGTGCCCCACTCGTACGGAATATCATACATTCTTCTGTAAGAGTTTGCTCTCGGGTTGTCCCATGAGCGGAAAACAGCCTTTATAGCTTCCATCAGCTGGACCTTTGGATCCTGCGGGAAATCCTGACCCATTTTTTCTTTATATGCTGCCTTGAACTTGGAGATAACATCCTTAAGATCAGCGTCTGTCAGCTCATAATCGTAAACATAACCCTTGTTCTTACGGACATCCTCAAGAATGCTGTCAAAATATGTTTTGTTCATTCCCATGACAACATCTGAGAACATCTGGATGAATCTGCGATATGAATCATATGCGAATCTGGGATTACCTGTCTTCTTTGCAAAGCCTTCTACAGAAATGTCGTTGAGACCAAGATTGAGAATTGTGTCCATCATGCCCGGCATGGATGCTCTGGCACCTGAACGTACAGAAACAAGTAACGGATCTTCCGTATCACCGAATTTTTTGCCCTGAACACCTTCAAGCCATTTCAGAGCCTCAAAGATCTGTCCCTGTGTCTCCTCATTGATCTGTTTATCATCATTGTAGTAATCTGTGCACGCTTCTGTGGAAATCGTGAAGCCATTCGGGATAGGAAGCCCGATGTTCGTCATTTCCGCAAGTCCTGCGCCCTTACCGCCGAGAAGATTGCGCATATCGGCGTTTCCTTCTTTGAACAGGTATACTCTCTTGCTCATTCTTTTGCCCTTTCCGTGCCTTCTGCGGCACCATCCATACATATATATGAACCCCATAGGGGATGCATATCCGTCAAAACAAATGACCTGCTTCAGGTCTTACTGCCCCGGCAACGCAGATCAACATATCGCTTCACTCCCTGATCCGTGGAGATGCATACTGTGACTGTCTTCACCGGGAATAAAGCTGTCAAAAATGAAAACATCAAAGTGCCCTTCTGCCTTCTTGAGCTGTTCTTCGCTCTTGATGGTCCACGCGGCCGCTTTAGCATGGAAAAATCCGTGACACAATCTGCGCGACGGATTTCTTTCATGTAGATGATTGTATGCGATGAAATCCGGTTTTGTCACAAAATCTTCGAGCAGCATCTGAAGCATAAACAGGAACGGAAAAGCTGCCGTCCATGACTCTTTGTTATGAAGAAAGGCCTCTGACAACTGTCCGCGCATAACTGTTGAATGTTTTCTGCGGTACCAGATCAAAACAAGCGGGTTAAAGGATTCAACACAATACACTCCCTTATAACTCCTTAGCATCTCATCGCAGATGCGGCACACGGAAAGATCTTTCCTCTCCACCTTGTACTCAATTATAAGCGGGACCCTTCCATCTATAAATCTCAGAAATTCCCTGAATGTCGGTATCTTCTCATCACTGTCGCCAAGGCGGCATGTCTGAAGTTCTTCAAATGTGTAATCAGACACTTTGCCGGGTTTTGTACACATTCTTTTCAATGTGAAATCATGAAATACGACCGGCACTTTGTCTTTTGTCATCTGTACATCAAGCTCTATGCCATAACCGGCTGCCACAGCTTTGCTGAACGCATTCATAGAGTTTTCCGGGGCATCTGACCTGTTGTTGTAAAGACCGCGGTGCGCATAAAGTTTTGTCTCAAATGCTGACCTGTCAGGTCTGTGTGTCATCCTTGGCATTATCATAAGGAAATACAATACGATCAACACTACTGCAATGATCAGTAAAACTCTTATTACAGACAACATAACAGTTTGAAAACCTTCCCCCGTTTCGTTGATTATCTTCTGTTAACTTAATCACTTAACGGTCTCTCATTAACATGTTGATATTTTACCACACGGACACCGATATTGCTACGACCAGCGCATAGACAAGTTGCGCGATGTTATGGTCATTTCCGGCCATGAAAATAACAGTTTCCCGGATCATTTCCAGTACCTCCTTGAAATCCTTTGGATTTCCTGTAAAATAGGTTTCGTCGCAATCTCAAGATAATTATTGAAAGGAAACATCAACAGTGATCTCAGCAAATAATGTAACGTACAGGGTCGGCAAGAAAGCTCTGTTTGAAGATGTAAACATCAAATTCGTGGAAGGTGAATGCTACGGCATCATCGGCGCAAACGGCGCCGGCAAATCCACATTCCTTAAGATACTTTCCGGGAAACTGGACACCACCAACGGTTCCATCGCAATGACAAACGGTCAGCGTCTTTCTTTCCTCGAACAGGATCAAAACAAATACGACAGCCAGATCGTCCTCGACACCGTGATGCAGGGCAACGAAAAGCTCTATAAGATCATGAAGGAGAAGGATGCTTTATACGCAAAGGCTGATTTCACTGATGCTGACGGCGAAAAAGCCGCTGTGCTCGAAACAGAATTTGCTGAAATGGATGGCTGGAACGCCGAATCTGATGCAGAAACGCTCCTCACGGGACTCGGCATTGAAACAGTTCTTCACCAGGAAAGAATGGGTGACTGCACCGGCGCGCAGAAAGTCAAAATACTTCTTGCTAGAGCTCTTTTCGGAAGTCCCGATATTCTGCTCCTCGACGAGCCCACAAACCATCTTGACATGGATGCGATAAACTGGCTCGAAGAATTTCTTATCAACTTTAACAATACAGTGATCGTGGTCTCCCATGACCGCTATTTCCTCAATAAAGTATGCACATACATCGCCGATATCGACTACGGCAAGATACAGCTCTATGCCGGCAACTATGATTTCTGGTATGAATCAAGCCAGCTCATGGTCCGCCAGTTGAAGGAAGACAACCGCAAGAAAGAAGAAAAAATCAAAGAACTCAAGGACTTTATCTCACGTTTTGCCGCGAATGCCTCCAAGTCAAAACAAGCGACGAGCCGCAAACGTGCACTCGAAAAAATACAGCTCGATGATATGCGTCCTTCATCCCGCAAATACCCATATATCGACTTCCGCCCTGACCGTGAGATCGGCAACGAAGTACTTACAGTCGACAATCTCACCAAGACCGTAAACGGCGTGAAGCTCCTTGACCATGTATCCTTCGTCATGAGACGCGATGACAAGATCGCATTTGTCGGCGGTCAGGAAGCCTCCAAGACTGCGCTCTTCGATATTCTTATGGGCAGAATGGAACCGGATGAAGGTTCATTCAAATGGGGCGTAACAACATCTCAGTCATATTTCATCAAAGACAACACGGAGCTCTTCAGTTCCGAACTGAATATCACAGAGTGGCTTTCCGGATACTCTGAAAACAAGGATATTACATATGTCCGCGGCTTCCTGGGACGAATGCTCTTCCCAGGCGAAGACGGTGTCAAAAAAGTAAAGATCCTCTCGGGAGGCGAAAAAGTCCGCTGCCAGCTTTCATCATTGATGATAAGCGGCGCAAACTGCCTTATATTCGACGAGCCCACGAACCATCTCGACATGGAAGCCATATCAGCGCTGAATGACGGAATGATCAGATTCCCCGGCGTTGAACTCATCGCCTGCAGAGACCATCAGGTCGTTCAGACAACAGCTGACAGGATAATCGAGTTTCTGCCCGGCGGCGGTTATATAGACAAGATCACTGATTATGATTCATATCTCGAAGCAGATGAAGACGCCCGCAAGCGCACTATCTACGTCTCTGACGCAGAGGATGAAGACGCCGCGGACGAAAACTGAACCGGATAACAGTTGTGGCAAAAAGCCTGACTGTACAGAGGTAATATGCTCGCAGTTGACTTACATGTTCATTCGACAAAATCAGATGGCACACTGACCCCGGCCGGGCTTGTAAAACATGCAAAAGAGCTGGGGCTCTCCGCTTTCGCACTGACTGATCACGACACGACAGGCGGTCTTGAAGAAGCTGTCCATGCCGCGCAGGGAACAGGTGTTGAAGTCATACCCGGTATTGAGTTTTCCACTGAGTATAAAGGCAGAGATATTCATGTCCTTGGATATTATTTTGACTATGACACAGAAGAATTTCAGAACAGGATATATGAATTTGCGGATGCCCGCGACCTCCGGAACAGGAAAATGTGCGACAGACTGTGTGCTGACGGTCTTATGGTCCCGTATGACGATCTTATGGCCGAGAATCCAGGAGCCATAGTCACAAGAGCACATTTTGCCGCATATATGCTTAAGCATGGCATCGTAAAGAGCACGTTTGAAGCATTTGAACGCTATATAGGCGATAACTGCAAGTATTTTGTGCCCCGGAAGAAAATTACTCCTCAGATGGCTGTGAAGTTTATACTGGATTTTCACGGCTGCGCTGTTCTTGCACATCCGCTTCAGTATCATCTCGGAAATCAGGCTCTGGAATCTCTTGTAAGCGACCTTAAAGATTCCGGCATGACAGGCCTTGAGTGCATTTACTCCAAGTATTCCCCTTCAGATGTTTCAGGGCTTGAGCATCTTGCCAGGAAAAACGGTCTCCTCGTGACCGGCGGTTCCGATTATCATGGTGCAAACAAACCAGGCCTCGAAATGGGGACAGGATACAACGGCAGATTATTCATCCCAGAAACAGTTCTGCTTGATCTCAAACATCATCTTTTCCACTCAAATAATGACACGAAAGTCTTCTTCTCTGATCTTGACGGGACTCTTCTCAACGATACCAAGAAAATATCGCAGAATACAAAAGATGTCCTTGTCGACTGGGCGAGGGCAGGCAACCGTCTTGTGCTCAATTCCGGCCGCGCTGTCTATGATATAAAGATGGTCGTCAATGATATAGGGCTTACTGATCTTCCAGGTCTTTACCTGTGCGGATTCAACGGTGCCGAACTGTTCGACTATAACTCACAACAGACCATTTTCCATGAAGGCATCAGTTTTGAAACTGTTAGCCGCATTTTTGATATCTGCGCAGAAGAAAATGTTTATGTACATACATATTCTGATACCGGCATTGTCACTGTCAAAGCAAGTCCCGAGACCGATTTTTACCGCCGTTATCATAAAATGGAAGTGACAGAAGCCGAAGATGTGACAACTGTCCTAAAGCGCGAGCCATGCAAATGTATAGCAATATCCATTGACGATCCGGATTCTCTTGAGCGGCTGAGAATAAGAATTAACCGCGAGCTTCAGGGCAGGGTCGCCGCCTTTTATTCGAGCAGATACTATCTTGAGATAGTATCTGTCTACGCCAGCAAAGGACTTACAGTTCAGCGGCTGTGCCGTATGCTGGGCACTCCGATAAGCAACAGTATCGCCGCAGGCGATGCTGAAAATGATATCAGTATGATACGTGATGCCGGGCTTGGCGTCGCGATGTGCAACGGAGTAGCCGGGACACCGGCGCTATCCGCGGCAGCAGATATAATAACAAAGACCGACAACAACCACGATGGGCTGGTGCCGGTGCTTAGAAGGTTCCTTTAATCTATAGCTTCATACTTTAGTACCCGTCGGCTCGAGCGGAACTCTCCCTTTATGAGACCGCGGTCGTCGTATTCGATTTCGCCGCACTGGTTATCGTATGGGTCGAGGCGCAGGTATTTTCTGGGCGGATCAAACTCGCTCTGGAAAATTCGTGTCGTAGGTGTGCGGAACGGGTCAAGGTTTCCGAAGTAGAATCTTCTCTCCTCTTCATGTCCATCTCGATGAGCGCCGCCTCCGAATGAAGGGTCTGCGAATATCCACCCATAAGGCTCAGCATAGAACATAGCCCAATCGTGGCTCCCTGTATCGTAAGGATTAGTGTCGAGGCCTGACTGCCAGCGCGCTGGGATACCGGCTATCCTGCAGAGCGTGATAAACATCAGCGCCTGAATTCCACAGTCTCCCCTTCTTCCTATCGCAGCATATTCAGCAAGGCTTTCAATCGTGAAATAAGTCCTCACGAACGAATACTCCACATTTTCTGTAACATAGTCGTAAATTGCGCGCGCTTTCGCAAGTACGCTGTGTTTTCCTCTTGTGATATCTGCGGCCAGTGCCTTCATGTATGGGGTAAAACATATGTGAGGCAATTGTTCCGAAAGATCTGCTCTGTAAACATTTCTGTAAAAAGCATCAAGATCACTTTTCTTCATCGGCTCTGCAAAATCAGGATCGCAGTACTGCATCTTTGTGCCATTTTCCGCGCCTGTCGCCTGTTTTGCCGTGAATGACCGCGCTCCGCCGCTGACCGGGTAAGGCTCGTCCAGCACATTTATTTTTTCACTGGAAGTCATTCCAGCTGTAGCACCAGCTTCAGCTTTTTCTGCCTCTTCATAGACCGGATTATAATCTGCCGTTATGACATATTCATACTCGACGAACAATTCATGATTATCGTTCATCTCTTCGTCAAAACAAATGGTCCTCTGCGCTGCGTCCACCGCCGCCACAGTATATTTATCAGCTGAGCAGTCTGTTATGCGCACGCCTCTTACCTGGGGGCAAAGAACAGGGATCGGCAGATGCACTGTGACATGTCCCGGTCTGAATGCACTGTCATTTATCTTAAGTCCCGAATGCATGTGGAAACGCACAGTTGCTTTCCCATCAGCGATCATTTTCTCACGAATGTTCTCGAAGGCTGAATCCTTCTTTACTGTCTCCGGTAATTCCCCGGCTTTATCTGCCCTTGCGATAAGATCAGCATTCACTTTGAAAAGTGTCGCAACGCAGTCCTCGTGATACATCTCCCTGCCATTCACAAACAGGAAATCTATTCGTCCCTCATCGACCAGTTTCTCGAATTCTTCCTGTGTAAAATCCGGGACTTTCTCCCTGACTTCCTCCATTACCTTTTCCTCAGTCAGCGGATACTCTCCGGGCAATATCTTAAGTATATCCTTTTCGAGCGCCAGTTTCTTCTTCATGACTTCCGGAACGGGTCTCTGGAGCCACAGATCGCAGAGCCTTACAGCGCCCTCAAAATCCCCGGCCAATTTTCTCTTCTCAATATCTTCCGGCAGTGATACCGTCAGACTTTCAATATCAGTAAAATGAAAATCCATGCTTAAATTATTACCTTTCTAAAATATTATTATTACAGTTCAGCCTTATATTTCTCAATTTCTTCCTGATTTGCAAGGATAAAATGTCCATCTTCGATCTCTGTCCAGACCGGAGGATCGTTCTCATAGTGATGCTGCGACGGATCATAGACTATGAGCTTCTTGTTATTCTCCGCGATAGGGTCAGGTTGAGGTATTGCCGATAACAATGCCTGCGTGTAGGGATGAAGGGGATGAGCAAAAAGCTTCTCCGACTCCGCAAGCTCAACGATCTTTCCCTTGTGTATTACAGCGATCCTGTCACAGATAAATCGCACGACAGAAAGGTCATGCGCTATGAAAAGATAAGTGAGTCCCTTCTCTTTCTTAAGTTTCTGGAGGAGATTCAGGACCTGCGCACGTATGGAGACATCAAGCGCCGAAATAGGTTCATCGGCTACTATGAATTTCGGATTCATTACAAGAGCTCTTGCTATTCCGATCCTCTGGCGCTGTCCACCGGAGAATTCATGAGGAAAACGGCTCATAAATTCCGGCGGGAGACCGACATCCTGCATGGCCTTTATGACGCGCTTCTCTCTCTCCTCATTTGTGCAATCATTTCCCGGAGCGTAAAGTCCTTCCATAACGATA
>JAAZDA010000019.1 GCA_012512995.1 Clostridiales bacterium
GACCGAACGAGAGAATTATCAGCGCAATAAGCATAAACACTATCGCGACAGGCAACGACAGGGAAGATGTGAAAGACTTGCCAACAATTTTCTCTATTACCCACAGCCAGCCCTGGACGACATAACCGAGCACGGCCAGATTCATGATCGACCCGAAACCGATATACTTGCGCCCGAAGATCAGCTCTATTATTAGAAGAAACGCATTGAAGCATAGCTGAAAATTCCCAAGCCCGACGCCGAGCCTCGCGCTCGTGGCAAGCGTGAACGCCGTGAACGGATCGTTGCCCATCCCGGAAGTACGAAGAAGCGCCTCGCCAAGCCCCGTGATTATGGTGCCGAGAATGACCGCGGTCATCGTGCGCCTGTTCATGTTGTCAGTCAGAAAATGGAAAACTTTCATTATTGGATTGCTCATATTCTTATTCTTGTTCAAACCGAAACGTCACCTCCGAAATTGCTTTCACTATCCTAACATAAAACAATTTGTTTTGGGGAAAACAATTTAAGATGGTAGGCTTAAGTTTTTGAAAGAATTGGAGAGGTGACAATATGAGCTCACTAATGGAATATAAGAATTACCATGCAAAAATCGAGTTCGATGAAGAAGATAATATTTTTGTTGGACAGATATTGGGAATTAATGATTCATTGAATTTCCATGGATCATCTGTTTCTGAACTGCATGAAGCATTTCATGACAGCATTGAAAACTATCTGAAATGACTCTTATTCACTGACCTGCTCAGCGAGCGAGAAGGTGTCAGCGTCGTGGTCGTAGTAAAGCCGCGAGCGGATCTCGCCGGTGTCGGAATCGAGAATCACGATCTGCACATCGCTTTCATAATGTTTTTCCATATCAAGCAAGTTGTTTTCTTCGTCGCCATTCAGGTAGATCGCGGCAAAATTGCTGACTCCGATGTATTCAGTGCTTCCGCACACGGTGTCGAACAAGTCGGGCTGCGCCTCGCCTGAAAACTCGATGGTCGTATCGGTCGCGGGATCGCGGTAGAGGAGATAGGGGCCAATGACTCCTGTGGAAGGGTTCATAGTGGCTATGCCAGATTCTTCATTTCCGGCTATCGCCCCGGCAAAACAATTGACTTCATCATCGGTTATGGCAAGCGAGTCTGCTTTTACATATATGAAGAAGCTGTCATTAGTCCGTTCAAGCGAAAGAAGTTCAGAATACAGGTCTGTCTGGCACAGCACCGCATCGGTCATCTCCGCATGATATCTGGTCACAAGTTCATCCCAGTAAGCGTAATCGTGGGCGCCGTCTTTGCCGGCAGATGTTGCATCGTTATCAGATGTGGTAGATGCGTTGTCTCCAGAAATCGCATTTATTCTGTGGTCCTCAAGTTCAGTATTTATATCAAGCCAGTCGCCTATATACGAGGTGACTTTCTGCATGCCACCGGCGTTGAGGTGGCCGTTATCATTCATGTCTGTGTAGTAGTCGACTACAGAATCCTGTGCAAGCATATTTATAAAAGGAATATCATATTCTACGGCGATGGCAGCTGCTGAGCCGGTTGACATATAATCAAGCTCCGAGTATTTTGCCATTGGCAGGAAGGTGAGAACAACATCAATGCCGCGGTCCTGGCAAGTCTCGATGATCTTGCGAAGATATTTTGTGCCCTCAGTTTCGCGGCCCAGTGTGGGAACCGGAGTGCCATCAGCGGCTGTCAGGGCAGAATCCGCGTCGTAGCCGCCCGGTGTATCAGAAGCCGCACCGCCAGTGCCATCAGCGGCTACGTCTCCAGGATTCGTCACGTCATTCTGCGCAATCGCAGCGGCTGCGTCCTCAGGATTTGTCACGTCAGGATCGGCTTCCACGGCAAAACGCTGCTCGGCACCCAGCAGGCAATTCTTGTTTTGACCAGAAGAGCCGGAGAGCCAGGCGTAGTCGTCCGCGGTGAGCTCGTCCCAGCGGTTGTGATAGACGGCAAAATCGTACAGAAACGCGCGCTGCGTGTCGGGGTCGGAGATGAGGTCGGCCACCGCAGCTTTTTTGGTGGCGGAATATGGCCAGTAGTCCATGTTGAGATGGAGCTGCTCAACGCCGGCCGCGACATCGGCCTCGGCAAGGTCTTCGCACGGGACATCAATCAGATGGTAGTCTTTCTCGAGCATGTACGTGTCGACCACGACGACCTTCGGCGTGCAGTGCTCGAGCGCGAGCATCAGTTCCCAGTAGGTCTCCGGCAGAATGCTGCCGTGGCCGCCCATGTTGTACGACGTGATCCCGTAATCCTCGTAAAGCTGCACCGGATCAACGGCGTTGATGACGTGCGACGAGCCGAGAAACAGCACATCGAGCTGATCGGATACTTTGCCGAAATCCGCGTATTTCTCGTCACTGTCCTTGCGCTCCACCGTCTTCCACAGGCAA
>JAAZDA010000288.1 GCA_012512995.1 Clostridiales bacterium
ATACAACCGTCTCGACATGCCCTGTCGCGGGGAACATGTCGACCGGTGTTGCTTTTTTCATGGAGTAGCCATTCTCAGAAAGGAATCTAAGATCGCGTCCGAGGGTGTCGGGCGCGCATGAAATGTATACGATTTTAGATGGGGATAGTTTGACAGCGGCGCGCAGAAAGTCCCCCGTGGCTCCAGCCCTTGGCGGATCCATAAGCAAAACATCTATCTTCCTGCCGGCTTCCGCCAGTTCCTGCATAAAGACTGTCGCATCGTTTTCATATACTGTGACATTGTCGCAGGAATTAAGGCGCACGTTCTCACGGGCATCGCGAACTGCATCGGAGTTGAGCTCAACGCTTATCACTTGTTTTGCATGGCTGCTGGCACAAATGCCGATGGTGCCGATGCCGCAATATGCATCGAGGACTGTTTCCTTTCCGGAAAGTCCGGCGTCATCAATTGCGATATTGTATAGTTTCTCTGTCTGGATCGAATTGATCTGATAAAAAGAACGTGACGAAATGCGGAATGTTTTGCCGCAGAGCCTGTCTTCGATATAGCCTGGTCCAAACATGACTTTCTCGCGGTCGCCGAGGATCATGCTGTCGGTGCGTCCGTTGATGTTCTGAATGATAGTTGTGATCTCCGGCTGGAGCTTGCGGAGCGCTGTGACGAAGTTATTCTTGGACGGAAAAATCGCGTCAGAGGTAACGAGCGTGACCATGATCTGATGTGTCGCGTGCGCGGTGCGGACCTGAACATAGCGTAGCGTGCCGGTGCCGCGATCCTCGTCATACGGTTCGATCTTGAATGACGGAATCAGTGACAGGATCGACTGAACTATCGCGTCAGCCTTCGTATTCTCCAGAAGGCACTTTACGACAGGCACGACCTCATGCGAGTCCTTCTCATATATGCCGCAGATCACGGAGCGATTAGGTCGCTGAGATTTACCTGAATTGCGGCCTGCTCCATTGCCGCGGCCATCTGCGCGGCTGGATTTGCTGCCCGCGCCAAAACTTCCTGGGTTGTAATTCAGCCCCATACCGTGTCCGGTCCTGTCTTTTGCAAAAACAGATGTTACCTTGTTGCGATAATGATCCGGATTCTTCATGCGAATAATCGGGTCGACCGGTCCGAATTCTCGGATCTTCTCTTCGACAAGGCTCTGCTTGCGCGATATCTGCTCCTCATATGGAATGTTTACCATGGTGCAGCCGCCGCAGCGCTTATAATATGGGCATCTCACGGGATGACGAGCCGCTTCAGACAATTGATCAGATTGCTTACCAACTGGCCTTGAAACCGATTTTGAGCCGGTTGATTTGTCGCCTGATTTACCACTGAATTTGCGTTGAGATTTCACCATGGGTTTTGAGTTTTGTCTTCTATCGTTTCTTTCCATTAATTGTCCTTTTTCCCCGATTCACGCATGCGCATTTCTTCTTTGGGCGACCAATCCGCTTCGGGCTGCTCTCCTATGACTTCTACATTCCGCATGCCGTCAACAAGGTCGACGGCCTTTTCATAATCTCTCTTGTTGATTCTCAGAATGTATGTGTCCCCGCTTCTTCCGCCGAAAATGCGCTTCAGGAACGAGCGATCTTCCCACTTCACAAAATAAGAAATGCCGTTATTAAGAAATGTGTTCTCAACAACAGTTTTGGCTTCATTGCTGGTAATCCTGCAGAAATTCATTTCATTATCAAAATACTGGTCTTCCTTAATAATACTTGACATCTGGCGCTCCTTAGAATTCACGAGAAATTATAGCGCCGCATTTTCCGGCGTGCAATGAAGTTTTGGTGACCATTTTGTGAGCCATGTTGTAGTTTTTCAGGCTAGTATTATCGTCGCCAGGCTATGAATATGCCATGTTCATTTTCTATACCAGTTAACGAGTTTTAGCACGGCCTTTATCACATCACCGACCTCGTCATCTGTGAGTTTCGGATATAGCGGGATACTCATGATGGAGCCATAGACTTTCTCCGCGACCGGACACAGCCCGCGCTCATAGCCGAGTTCCTTGTAAACCGGCATCCAGTAGACCGGAATGTAGTGAACCTGACACTGGACATTTTCGGCCGACATCGCGTCAAAGAACTCGCGCCTTGTGCATTTCAATTTGCTCAGGTCGAGCCTCAATTCATAGAGGTGACGGCTGGTGTCTGACTGCGGAATTTCCTTCTGTACGATTATCTCCGGTACGTCCGCAAAAGCTTCATTGTATCGCTTTACGATTGCTTTTCTTCTTGCGATAAAACTGTCGATCCTGTTCATCTGGCTTATCAGAAGCGCCGCCTGGAAATCGGTCATTCTGTAGTTGAAACCGAGCATCTGCTGCTCGTAATACCACGCTCCGCTGTTGTCTTCATCCGCCGGTGTCACAAATTTGCTGTGATCGTGCTCCATCCCGTGCGAGCGCAGCAGATTCAGCTTATGTGCGTACTCGTCGTTGTTCGTGACTATCGCGCCGCCCTCTCCGGATGTGATAGTTTTTACTGGATGGAATGAAAAACAAGTCATATCCGCAAGTGATCCGACCGGTGTTCCGTTGTACTTCGAGCCTATGGAATGCGCTGCATCCTCAATGAAAACAAGATGATACTTGTCGCAGAGCGCACGGATCCGCTCGACTTCGACGACCTGTCCTGTGTAGTCGACAGCGACGATTGCCTTCGTGTTCTCCGTTATGTGCTGTTCAATACTATCTGGATCAATGTTGTATGTGTCCTCGCGAATATCAGCGAAAACAGGTTTTGCCCCGCAGTACAGCGCACAGTTCGCCGACGCCATAAATGTGAGCGGCGTCGTGATCACTTCGTCGCCAGACCCCACGCCCGCCGCGACACATGCAAGGTGCAGGGCGGATGTGTCATTCGTGCAGACTACCGCATGTTTTGCCCCGGTAAACTCCTCGAGCCTGTGCTCGAGCTCGTCGACCTTCGGACCGCAGGTAATGTAATCCGACAGGAGCGTTTCCGCGACTACCTTCACATCATCTTCGTTGATCCACTGCCTTCCATAATATATTTTCTCACTGCGCGCCGGCTGCCCGCCGCAGATCGCAGGAATCTGAGCGTCACATGCATGTGCACAGCCAGTATTTGTACTGGCAGCTGTATCTGAATTATTTGCATCAAAATTCGTCGTCAATTTTTACACCTCACTGATTTGGATTCAAGTCAGATTATCTTTGATTACTCGTTTCAAGTCCTTCTAATTATATTGAACTTGCCTGATGGTTTCAATCAGTGAAGCGAAAATTGTGGGATTTATGGGATATCTCGTTACTGTTCACAGGCAATGTTTACCCGCGAATTCGATGATTTGCACTGTTTCGCGGGTAAGCCGGTCACATTTGTCTCTGCCGGATTCGGCTCCTTACCCGCGAATTTGATGGTCTGCCTCATTTCGCGGGTAAGCTTGTCACATTTGTCTCTGCCAGGCTCGCTTCTTACCCGCGAATTTGATTGTCTGCACTGTTTCGCGGGTAAGCTTGTCACATTTGTCTCTGCCGGGCTCGGCTCCTTACCCGCGAATTTGACTGTCTGCCTCATTTCGCGGGTAAGCCCGTCACATTTGTCTCTGCCGGGCTCGGCTCCTTACCCGCGAATGTTGATGACTCTCGGGTTTCACAGGTAAAACGTTAATTCAAGCCATACAGTAGAACC
>JAAZDA010000289.1 GCA_012512995.1 Clostridiales bacterium
CCATTTTATGGACAAATGGTCTGAAGTAGATTCCGATAAATGCAATCATAAGACCAGCGATGGTCAAGAAAATTATTGCGATAATACCCTCTGTGGTGGTGAATGGGAATGGTTCCAATGGTGAAATGGACAGGAAATAAAGCACCGCACCATAAGCGATCATTGATATTGCTATGATAAAGAACGGCACGACAAATATTCTGGAAATACCTGCCTGAAAATTCTGGACAAAGTCCGTGATCTTTCCGGCCGAAGCTACCAAAGCTGCAATAGCAACCCAGATAATCGATCCATAAAGGAAGGTAAGCGTGTTATAAACAATACCCATGTTCCCAACATTTGGGTAATAGGTTATTATGCTCATCAAACCGGAAATAACTCCGCCAAGGATCAGGATTGCGGCAGCTATATAGGCGATAAAGGAGAACTGTCCTTTTTTGAACGATTCGATGATCACATGACCCAGATAACCAAAATAATCGTCCAGATTGAATCCTTTGAATAGGAGATAAAGTCCGATTATTCCCACTGCGACCAGAGGGGCTGAAATTGCCGGTGCAAGCAGCGCAATAAGTGCATAGAGGACAAGCACGAGACCGATCGGGAGCAGAAAACTTCTCGCGATTTTAGGGTCGTTGAAGAGTTTCTTGATAATATAATAGGTTCCTTCAATGTTTGGCAACTGTTTGATAACTACTCTTACAACACCTGTCACTTTCAATTGAGATTGAATGATTGGAAGAGTGTATTCATCCTCCGCTCCATCTGAGATAAGGATACAGTCGGTGACGCCTGTATCTTCAATAACTTTCTCGAGGATATTTGCAATACGTCTGTCCCCGTCAAGCATATTCATGTGATTCCCGCCGATTACGGCAATCACTACCTCCTCACCCTTTTCTTTCAGTTCATCATAGGTTTTGATGGCCTGAAAAATGGCATTTGTGTCTGAATCCTCAGGATCTGCTATTCCGAGTTTTGTTGCAACGTCAAGGCACGCTTCCCGACCAATGGCAGGGCTTTCTATGCCTGCCTTATATCCCACGTCATCATCGCGATCGACGCTCAGAATCAGAGTACGTGCCGTCATTGTTATACAATTGAAATTTATCGATTATATATTTGTGGGAAAAAAGCGATAAAAAATATTTGTGATATTTGGATAACTTCAGATAAGTTTGGAGCGCTGAAGTTTTAACAGGTCCTCGGTAGTAAGCCTCTCCCCGCTCTTGAATGCGTTGAAGATAGTTTCTGCTTCCTTCCTTGCGGACTTGTTCTCTTTTACGCTCTTTACTTTCCTCTGCTTTGAGCGGATGCCGGTCAGGACCTTATCGTAATCACGCAGTTGTTTCTGGCATTCAATGAAGGATTTGTGCTCTGCATCTGCAGCTTCCTGCGCTTCGACGAACTGTTTATGTTTTGCATCTGCACCTTCTCTCGACTTGTCTGCTTTTCTATAGCATTCAACCATTATGTCATGGTGTTTCTGGGCGAGTTCCGCTTTTTCGGTGACTTCTGCATGTATTGCAGATGCCTGCTTGCGGAATTCGCGTGCATCAATTAAACGTCCGCGAACTTCTTTGTTTTGTTCATGCTCAACTGTCTGATCCTTGAGTTCGGCTCTGAGCGCTTTGATTTTATCAACAAGCTCATTCTCCTTCTCTTTGGACATCTGCTCGGTCTGTTGTTTGACTTCAAGCTGTTCAATCTGACGCTGAATGTCTTTTACCGAGGGTTTCTTCTCGTGGGTTTGCTGGGCTGCAGCGGTGCTGCCTCCCTGTTCTCCACGAAGAGCATCAATTTCTGCAAAGAGGGCGTTTGCCTTGTCGTTTAACTCGTTCCTCTTTTCTTTCAGAGACTGAACCTCAGTGTTGGAC
>JAAZDA010000290.1 GCA_012512995.1 Clostridiales bacterium
GTGCAGGTGTCAATAATATTCCGCTCGATAGATGTGCTGAAAAGGGCATTGTCGTTTTCAACACACCCGGTGCAAATGCAAACGGTGTAAAGGAGCTCGTCATCGCAGGAATGCTCCTTGCTTCGCGTGAGATAGTTGAAGGCGTTGACTGGGTCCGCGGCAGCTGGGATGATCCTGACATTGCCAAAACTGTCGAAAAAGAAAAGAAGCAGTTCGCAGGCACAGAAATTGCAGGAAAAAAGCTCGGAATAATAGGCCTTGGCGCTATAGGTGTCCGCGTGGCAAACTCGGCAAAACATCTGGATATGGAGGTTTATGGCTATGATCCATATGTTTCAGTCGATTCCGCATGGCACCTTTCAAGGGATATTCATCATGTGATGGATGTCAATGAGATCTATGAGAACTGCGACATCATCACTATTCACGTTCCGCTCCTTGATTCCACCAGAGAAATGATCAATGCCGACGCATTATCAAAGATGAAGGACGGAGTTATCCTCATCAATATGGCAAGAGATGTTCTTGTCGATGAGAAAGCCGTAATTGCGGCAATCGATTCCGGTAAAGTCCGCAGATATGTTTCTGATTTCCCGAATCCGACAGTTGCAGGCCACAGAGGGTGCATCACGACTCCTCATCTCGGAGCATCGACTGAGGAATCTGAGGACAATTGTGCTGTAATGGCCGTACATGAACTCAAGGATTACCTTGAGAACGGCAACATTGCAAACAGCGTCAACTATCCAAAATGTAATATGGGTGTTTGTGAGAAGGCAGGAAGAATCGCCATTTTCCATAAGAACACAACAAACATGTTCAATCGTTTTACTTCAGTCTTCGGTGAGAGTTCACTCAACATCTCTGAGATGGCAAATAAGTCAAAGGGCGATGTAGCATATACAATGCTGGATCTCGACGGAACTGCAAACGCAGAAATAGTTGATAAGCTAAGGAACATTGAGGGCGTGTACCGCGTAAGGATAGTAAAGTAAAGACCATATAGCGAGCCGCCGAAATGGCGGCTCTTGTTATTTCAGCAACAAAAAATATGAGAGGAAGAGTGGGAACATCCACTTTGGTAAATCAATTATGGCTGATATAAGACCGTTTGCAGCATTACGGCCTGAAAAGGGACTTGAAAGCAGGATAGCAGCTCTTCCCTATGATGTATATGACCGCAATGAAGCAAAGATCAAAGTAACTGAGGAACCCCTGTCATTTCTTGCAATAGACCGGGCTGAGACTCAGCTTCCTGACGATATCGCATTCAACGATCCTCAGGTTTATGTTAAGGCAAAACAAATGTTGGACGACGATATCCAGAAGGGATATTTTGTTCAGGACAAAGCACCTTCATACTACATTTATTCCCAGACATGGAACGGCCGGACACAGACAGGCATTGTCGCAACAGCTTCTATTGATGATTACATAAACGGAGTCATAAAGAAGCACGAGAACACAAGAGAAGACAAAGAACAGGATCGCATCATGCATGTGGACACATGCAGTGCTCAGACAGGTCCCATATTCCTTGCTTATCGCGAGAATAAGACAATCAGTGACATAGTAGAACGCATTATTACCGGTGACCCTGTCTGTGATTTTGTTTCAGACGGAGATGTAAGGAACAGAGTTTATATTATCAGCGGCAATGATGACATAATGGATATTGAGGAAGCTTTTTCTTCAATCGATTCTGTCTATATAGCTGACGGACATCACAGATGCGCATCGGCAGTAAAAGTTGGGCTTAAGAGAAGAGCTGAAAGATCAAGGGAAACATCGAATAATTCAAATATAAAATATGAATCAGACTATTTTCTTTCTGTGTTGTTCCCTGAAAATGAACTCAGGATCCTTGATTACAACAGAGTCCTCAAGTCAATGAACGGTCACTCGAAAGAAGATGTTCTGACTTATCTTGAATCAAAATTCGAGGTCAGCCATCCCTCAAAAGAAACTGCAAGACCTGAAAGAAAAGGTGAATTTGGTTTCTATATCGATGGTTCATGGTATCTTCTGACTGCAAAACAATCGCTCCTTATCGACGATCCTGTTGAAGGACTAGATGTTTCAATACTGCAGAACGAAGTCCTTGGACCGCTTTTCGGAATAAAGGATCCACGCACTGACCATAAGATTGATTTTGTGGGTGGAATAAGGGGCGCAGGAGAACTTGAAAAGAGATGCCGGGAAGACGCGGTATGCGCTTTTCTCATGTATCCGACATCGATTCAGGAACTGTTTGCAGTAGCTGACGCGGGCAGACTCATGCCGCCAAAGTCTACATGGTTCGAGCCGAAACTTCTAAGTGGTCTGTTTATACATAAGATCTAAATGATATAATTGCTGTATCATTTATTAGAAAGAGGATAGACAATGAACAAAAAAACTTACAAGCTTATGAACTGGCCTGAAATCGAATCCATTATTTATTCAGACGGAGATCGCCCTGACGCACTTCTCGGTGCGCATAATTCCGGGAACGGTGTTCTTATTCAGACCTTTGTCCCCGACGTGAACAAAGTCAGTGTGGTGCTGGGTGAAAGCGGAATGAAGATTCCAATGGAGCTCGCCGATGAGGACGGCTTCTATGCCTGTTTTATCCCAAGCGTCAAAGAAGACACAATAAGTTACCATTATGAAGTAACAGACAAGACCGGAGCCGTTTCAGATATTGAAGACTGCTACAGATTTCCTTCTTATTATGAGCACGATGATGAAAAGTCATTTGCTTCCGGAATCAATTATGAAATTTACAGGAAACTCGGCTCACATCTGATGGAATATGACGGCAAAAAGGGTACTTTCTTTGCGGTATATGCAC
>JAAZDA010000291.1 GCA_012512995.1 Clostridiales bacterium
ACCTTGTCATGCCCGATAGTCTGATGTTTTAGCTGATTCTTGATATCAACAAGATTGTTCTCTGAAGTGGCAATCGCTGAAATTCCGCTTCCCGGGAAAGTAATCTTTGAAGTTGAAGCAAACTTGTAAACCATATCCGGATGTCCGGCCTTCTTGCACTCATGAAGGATTTCAATTATGTAATCCTGATGATCATTGTAAAGATGATGTATGCCGTACGCGTTGTCCCAGAAAATTCTGAAATCCTTTGCCGCCGGCTGTAATCTTGCGAATCTTCTCACTGTCTCGTCTGAATATGTGTATCCCTGAGGATTCGAATACTTTGGCACACACCATATCCCTTTTATTGATTCATCAGTCGAAACAAGTTTCTCCACAGTGTCCATATCAGGGCCTTCCGGTGACATCATTACCGGAATCATTTCTATTCCAAAATACTCAGTGATTCCAAAATGTCTGTCATATCCGGGAACAGGGCAGAGAAATTTGACTTTATCCAGTTTACACCATGGCGTATTACCCATGATTCCATGAGTATAAGCACGCGCAACAGTGTCATACATAACGTTCAATGATGAATTGCCATAAATGATGATATTATCAGGGCTGTTCTCCATCATGTCGCCCATCAGGACTTTTGCTTCATGAATACCATCGAGAACGCCGTAATTACGGCAGTCAGTTCCATCTTCACAACACATATCAGCGTCAGAATTGAGCGTGTCCATCATCGGCATTGAAAGATCAAGTTGCTCGCGGCAGGGCTTCCCACGCGACATATTAAGATTAAGATCCATTGCCTGATACCTCTTGTACTCAGCAAGCAATGCTTTGTATTCCTGTTGCAGCTCTTCTTTTGACATCTCCTTATATGACTTCATTCTGACCTCCATCGGTAAATGAGTGTTTGCTTTCTGGTGAAATGAATATTTGTTTTCTGATTCTTTCTGATGCTTTCTGATGCTATCTGATGCTTTCTGATGCTATCTAAACCCGCAAGTTGCTATTAGAATCGTTACTATTGCCGCTTGCTTGTTACCTGTATGTACTTGCTTGTACTTACTTGTTCCTTGCACATTCTTCGCATTCGAATATACTTGCTTGTTTGTACTTGTTCCTTACATATTCTTCGTATGTACTTACGTGTATGTATTTGTTCCTTGTATATTCTTCGTATGTACTTGCTTGTACTTAACTTGTTCCTTGCATATTCTTCATATATACTTGCTTGTATGATTGTATACAGTGATACACGTCAAGTCAAGAGTTTTTCTCCTATCATGACTTCATCATATTTCCTTATTACCAGCAGTATGTACCTCTCCGCAAGCCTAGTGCTAAGTTTTCACTGGATTGTGGCCGACGTCAGGGCGGTCACGACAAGAAAACTTAGCACGAAAGCAATTTTTCGCCTCTAGTGCTAAGTTTTCACTGGATTGTGGCAGACGTCAGGGCTGGCGGCGGGCACAACAAGAAAATATCAAGCAAGTCCCCCGGTATAACGCCTGAAAATGCACTTTCTCTTGCCATCGCCAGCCAAGGTGTTATAATTTAGCTAGCCTAAGGGCCTGTAATGGTTTCGACAGGCGGATGGAACTGAATGAAGCATGCCGTAGCGCACAGCCTACGTAAAAAGGTGCACCCAAATAAACGCTAACAACGTTGAACTCCAGGCAGCCTGAGTCATAAGGCTCCCCCGCTTTTACGCGGGACGAAGTCATCGGATATAGACGCCGTACTCCAGTGACTTAAAAGGAGGCATCTGCTCCGGGCAAGTTAAGCTGTCAGAAAACCCGGCTAAGACATCTGTCAGACCGATCCGGTTAAGTTCGCCGGTTTCCTTGCGGATCAGGTACGAAAGCCAGATAAGCATGTAGAAGACTCAGGGAGTCACGTTTGGACGCGGTTTCGATTACCGCCAGGTCCATTATCAGGGGATATGCATTAAGATGCGTATCCCTATTTTAGTACATAAAGGATAGCGATCATTGCCATCCTCTTTCAAAACATCTATAACCAGCGGGGTTCGCCATGTTAACAGTAATTCTCGGGTTCTTATATATAGCATTCATCACAACCATTATCGGGTTCGGCGTAAGGAAAGTGCTTGCATGGCTTCTCCTTCGCAGCAAGTTACTCTTTCACTCCCAAAGTGCCGCACGCAGCAACGCCAATGGCAATCAGGCAACTGCCATAAACTCCATCATGAATAATTCTCTCATTCAGTGCATTATCACAGGTGTCGTTGCACTTACGGTTTATGCAGAATACATCAGCATTTTCATGAATGTAGGACTGATCTGCCACCTCATAATGCTTGCCGCCACAGCGCTTATATGCGTCCTTTGCCGGAAAGACCTCTTCTCTGCTGATGACTCGCTGTTCCGCACGATTCTGAAAAACTCAGGCCTGATTTCTGACAATTCGGACAAAGACAGCAAGTCTGTCATTACCAATAAATCAATCAATTCTGGCAAATTCACCAAAACCGGTACATCAATTAATTCCGGCAAGTACAACAAGTCTGCCATCACCAATAAATCAATCAATTCAGGCAAATTCACCATCACCGGTAAATCAGTCAATTCTGGCAAATTCACCATCACCGGTACATCAATCAATTCAGGCAAATTCACCAAAACCGTTACATCAATCAATTCCGGCAAATCCATCAGAACCGGTGCATCAGCCAAATCCCCTAAATCCGGCTATGTGCGACTGGTCATTTACTCCGCAATAATTCTCGTCATCGCTTTCTACACATCCAGAGGCGCATTTCACACTGACACGAACATCTATCATGCACAGATGATCCGAATATATGAAGATTACGGTCTCATAAAAGGCATGGGCAATCTGCAGCTCCATTACGCATATAACAGCGCATATCTCGCTTTCTGCTCACTTTTCTCAATGCACTTTATCCTTCCACAGCCGCTTCATGTGACAACGGGATTTCTGGAAGCCACGCTGGCGTTGTTCGCGGCAGGAAGACTTCTTGACTGGCACAAGCATGCAAAACATGTGGCTGATATTTCGATGCTCGGCATTGTTATCTACATCATCGTCAACATCACAGGCAGCATGTCACCTGCCACAGATTATGGGACAATGTTCCTGTCGCTGTACCTCATCTGCGCGTGGCTTATTAATGCAGAGGTTGAATCTGAATCCGAAACTGAACATAAATCGGATTATGTTTCAAATGTAAAAACTAAACACAAATCAGAATACGAAGCATCTGGCATTACTGGTATTCAGCACTGCACGGACGCTGCTGCTCAGCTTTCAGAAGTCAAAACATATGAATATGCCCTTCTCTCTGTCCTCGCATTGTTTACTGTCAGCTGCAAACTTTCGGCAGCTATCATGGTCCTGCTCATGTTTGTCCCGCTTATCGCATACATCCGCAGAAAAGATTATCTGACGATAATCAAATGCCTTATTCTGGGATTACTTGTTTTCCTTCCATTTCTCATAAGGAACTATCTCATATCCGGCTGGCTCTTCTACCCGTTTGAGAGCATTGATATCTTCAATGTCGCATGGAAGATTCCGGTCGATTATCTGCGCGTGGACTCTGATCAGATCAAAGTCTGGGGCAGATGCCTTTATGATGTGAGCCTTATAGACATGCCTATAACCAAGTGGTTTACGATATGGTGGCATGAACAGAGAACATATACAAGAGTATTGTTTGCAGCTGATGCCTTCGGCACTCTCCTGCTTGTTGCAGATTTCTTTATTGCTAAAATGAAACAAAACAAGCACATCATTGATCTCTCAACGATGTGCCTGATCATAACTCTTTATCTTTCAGCTCTTATGTGGCTCTTTACCGCGCCATTCGTGCGCTATGGACTGGCATTCCTGCTGATGATCCCGCTGATAGCGATCGGCATAAACTATGACCTCGCTAGCCCAATGCACATCCCCGGCAAATCAGCAATTGTAAACAGATACGGAGCAATAATCGTTATTGCCATTTGTTTTGCCCCGTATCTGGCGCACTATTTCGGTGACGATTATAAATTCATCAATCAGTACGGGACAGAGCCATATTATGTTGTTCAGAAGGATTATGACGACGCAGCGACAGGAAACATGTCGCTTGGCGGAAACACAGTGTACTACTCAGAAGGTGGCGAAGTGAACAGCTACTATTACTGCCCCAACACCTGCTACAAATTCATGCTCGATCGCAGCGAGCTGATCGGAGATACGATAAAGGACGGATTTAAGGCAAAAGAAACGACAGAGTAAATGCTCTGCCGCCTGACTGTCAATTTCAGTATAATTCATAACTTCTCAGATATTGAATCAAGAGACGTTCTCAGTGCTTCTATTTTTCCAATAAAGCCCAAATATAATCACTGCGATAATTCCAATTATTGAGGCAAAGTATGACAGCTTCAGGATCGATGTTCCCTCAAATGATACAGTCAGTTTGATTGTTCCCATATTTTTATTGGAATAATTGCCATCGTTACCATGCATCATAACCTGCAATAATCCTGTTCCATTATTCGACGTCACATCATAATGATTGCCAGCTTCGTCAATTACCCTATATCCACGATAAAAAACAAAAGGGACGACATAATATTGTTTTGACAGGTCTGCAACGAAAGTAAAAGAAACATCTCCGCCTGACTTAGTCCCAGTCACGCTGTTGCCTTCGTTGTCATATGCGGTTTCCGGTGTTGCCAGCATTGACCGGTCAGTCTCGAGAGAAAGCCACTCTTCTCCTGCACCCAGTCCTGCTATTTTTCCGCTTTCCACTTCATTTATCACATCATTTGTGCTGCTTTTGAAATAGTCAGAATAATTGTATAAAGAACATAGAACTGAGCATGTCAAAACAAGAGTCAGAACCGCTGTAACAGTTACTGCCTTGTGTTTGTGTTTGCCCTGCACTTTTGGTTCACGTTTACTGATAGAAGAACTTGTTTTGAATGTGCTCACACAGAAGTAAATGACTTTATCTGAAAAAACAGCGATTGCAATACAAATGAGAATTGTAATAGGGCCATACATTCTGTTTGGAAACTGGATCAGATGTATTCCGTGACTGTTAAGAAAATGCCAGAATTGATAGCTTGATGTAACAACAATAAGACAAGAGGCTAAAATTGCAGAAAAAATGCCAAATTCATATGATGAATCAGTATTAGATGATCCAACCGCTTCAACAGGTTCTGCGCTGCGATTGATCTTTGAAAAAATACTAATGATGATCACAAATACAAACAAAATTATAAAAACAGTAATAAGCGGAAGTCCGATTCCTCTTATTCCAAGATTTGTACTGATGCCTTCCACGTTCTGCTCTTCGGTCGTCCAGGGAGCGCTGACCTTAAACCTGATGGCACGAAATTGTTGCCACATCGGCAACCAATATGAAGCCGTTGCAAGCAATGCAAGAGTTGCTGATAGTATCAGATAAATTATCTTTGATGTTTTTTTTATAATTTCCGGTATTGAGAAAACCAGAATGAAAACACATATTATTGCGCCAAGAAGTCCAGAAATTGCGTGAGTGTACAGAAGGCCAATAAACCCGATAATCATCATTATCGGATTGACCTCTTTTTTTAGGAACAGGTAACATCCCACAACGGCGATTGGCATAAAAATCAGTCCTGTCATTTCGCCCATTCTGAAATCCTGATAAAATCCGCCGATGATTACATTTGATGTGACATAAAGAGTTGCTGCCAGAAGCGATGCTTCCATGCTCCTGCTTGTTTTGCGCATACAGAAATACATTGATGAATACAGTCCTATAAAAATCACCAGAGCAAAACATTTGTATGCAGTTGCGAGGCTAACCCCCAACAGAATCAGAATTGCCGGAAAATACAACAAAACATCAGAATAAAAGAATCCTGTTCCGTAGCCATAACCATACGCCATTGTAGGATGAACTTTGACAGGAAATACACCGTTCTTCAAGGCGTCCGCAAGACTGTATATGCGATAAAGATGGTACGGTGAATCCGATCCGGATATTAAGTCCGGCTGAATGTATGGCAGAAAGCATATGAAAATGACAATCATTGAATATATAACTGCCGCCTTCTTATTCACCACTTCTACCCTTTCATCTGAATCTTCCAGTTTCTCTGCATTTCGCGGTTCTGGTCTTTCTTCATCTTGTCTTCACGCTTATCGTAGAGTTTTTTGCCCTTTGCAAGACCTATTTCAACTTTGGCTTTGCCGTCTTTGAAATAGATTTCCAGGGGAACAATAGTGAAGCCCTGCTCTGAAGCCTGCGACTGTAGCTTGTAGATTTCAGATTTGTGCATGAGAAGTTTTCTCTTGCGAAGAGGATCTTTGTTCATAATATTTCCGTGGTCATATGGACTGATATTCATGCCCTCGATCCAGATCTCATAATGCCTGTCGATGCTGACCAGTGCTTCCTTGATCGAGCATTTGCCCTGACGCAGCGACTTGACCTCAGTGCCATAAAGTTCTATTCCGCACTCATGTTTTTCAAGAATGAAATAATCATGATATGCTCTTTTGTTGTTTGATACCAGTTTTACCGGTTCCCTTTTTTCTGCTGCCATTTTTCTTATCTCTTCTTTTACCTGAATCTATTTCACTATTGGCACTTTTACCCATGGATTTATGTGAGTCACTTTTAGTTAA
>JAAZDA010000292.1 GCA_012512995.1 Clostridiales bacterium
ACATTTGTCTCTGCCGGGCTCGGCTCCTTACCCGCGAATGTTGATGACTCTCGGATTTCACAGGTAAACCGGCTTTTGGGCAATAATCAGAAGCTCCTGAGTCCGACATCAGCTGCCTGGCCCGCGTCCTCGATCTTGCGGATTTCAGCCACATAGCTGTAGTCTTTGTTGACAAATATTGTCACTTTATCGCCGGCTTTGTGATGCATCAGAGCTCTGCCGAGTGGCGATTCCACGCTGATAAGCCCCTTGAGTGAGTCCTCGCGAACTGTTGTGACAATAGTATAAATCTCTTCTTCCTTATCCTCAGGAATGTAGATGGTGACAGTCTTGTTGACACTCACTTCATCTGATGGCGTTGTGTCCTGAATCACCTCTGCTGTCTTGATCATCTTCTCAAGGTACCTTATACGACTGTCATTCTGATTCTTGAACTTCTTGGCCGCATGATATTCGAAATTCTCAGAAAGATCCCCCTGTGCCCTGGTTTCCTTGACATCCTCAAGTGCTTTGGGCCGCACCTCCAGCTTGCGATAATCTATTTCCTTCTGCATAGCCTCGATATCCTGTACCGTAAGTTGATTCTTCATGACCCTTTACTCTTTCCTTTCATGCCGGAGCATCTTGTGCGATTACCGGGTGATTCGCTGCACGTGCACTCTTTTATCAGAGATCCGGCAGCTCGAGGAATCGCGTTTCATTGAATGTTCTGTTAATTTCGCATATCAGCGGAACTATTGTTTACTAAAACAGGACTCCGGTCAACCCGGAGCCCTGTAATCAATATTCTTTATTCACAACCCGGAGCCTGACGCGAAGCGTCAGGCTCCCAGTAACCGGTTTAGATATGCTCAAGCTTACCGCTTGCGGTAAGCTTGAGCAACCCGGAACCTGACGCGAAGCGTCAGGTTCCCAATAACCGGTAAGCTTTTACAACCCAGAGCTTAGTGCTACGCACTAAGCTCTTAGTAATCAGCTTCGCTGATTACTTGCCGAGCTGCATATCATTGTTTCCTGATGTTGACAGGAACATTTCGAGCATGTTGACCGGATCGTCATAATCTGCAAGCCAGCCTTCACGAGCTACGTCGAAGTTGCCGCTCTTACGATCGTTAAGGAATGTCTGCCAGTCTTCAACTGAGATCTCCATCGTGATGCCTACTGCTGCGAGATCCTGCTGGATGGCCTGAGCGATTCCTTCATGACCGGTACCTTCATTTGTAAGGTAGTTGATGGTGATAGGCGTATCAGCAGAAAGCATTCCGTCATCTCCGAATACATAACCTGCTGACTCCAGGAGAGCCTTGGCTTCTGCAACGTTTGAATCTCCTGCAACTGAGAGATCCTGGTAATATCCATCATCTACAGGGTATGTATAAGCATCTGTATTTGTCTTGAATGCCTGACCGTTGCTGTCGCTCATACCTGCAGGGATAAACGAATTAGCTACCTTCTGCTCGCACTGACCGATTGTGTCGATGATGTACTGACGATCGATCAGGAGTGAGAATGCACGGCGCATTGCGTTAGCCTGATCAACAGTCTTGCCGTCAAACAATTCTGAATTAACGTTGAATCCAACATAATATGTTCCAAGGTTATCAATTACATGGAACTCTGAAGAAGTCTTAAGGTTCTGGATTTCTCCGTTCGGTACTGTATCAATATAATCTACGTCGCCTGACTTATAAGCTGCAAGGATAGCTGTATCATCAGCAGAAAGCATGAAGTCAAGTTCATCGCATGTTACATTGTCTGCATCATAGTAGTTCGGGTTCTTTACATAGACCATTGACTCATTGTGCTTCCAGCTCTTAAGTGTATAAGCGCCGTTCGAAACAAATCCTGCTTCCATTGCCCATGCGCCGGGGTTAGTGCCATCCGGATCAGCTGCTTCTACAGCTTCCTGAGGAACAGGCATAAATACAGGGAAAGCAAGAAGGCTCATGATATAGGGGCAGGGTGCTGTAAGAGTGAATGTTACTGTATTAGCATCCGGTGCAGAAATATTAAGCTTAGGTGCTGTGCCATCTCCGAAACCATCAAATACTGAGAACAGATAAGAATAATCTGATGCTGTAGCCGGATCGACTGCTCTGTTCCATGAATAGATGATATCGCTGGAATCAAGAGTTGAACCATCTGACCACTTAAGACCTGACTTCATATGAACAGTATATGTAAGACCGTCATCAGAAACCTCAGGATCTCCGTCAGAAAGAGCTGCTACTGTAGTGCCGTCAGCTGCTGATGTATAAAGGCCTACGAAAGAGTTTGATGCGTAAGCTGCGCCATCAACTGAGCTGTTCAGCTGAGGATCAAGGTGATCAGGCTCAGAAGCAAGGTTGATACTCATCTTGTCTGTAGCTGCGCCATCTTTCTTGACATACATGAAATACTTTGTTCCGAAGATTGTTGCATAATCCCCAGTGTATGCTTCCTTCTCCATATAAAGATCATTGTAATAATAGATAGGGCATACAGCGCCTGTAGCCATCAGCATATCTTCGGCTTCATGCATCTTGGCGACACGGTCTGTGAGATCTGTATCTGTGTAG
>JAAZDA010000004.1 GCA_012512995.1 Clostridiales bacterium
ATTCAGTGAGATACCATATCCTCCTGTAAGAAAATTTGCAGATCTGACACCGATCGCTATTGAAAGTGCCGTCAGAGGAGCAGGTGTCGTAGGCATGGGCGGAGCAGGACTTCCTACTCATATCAAGCTATCATATGAACACCCTGATGAAATTGATTATTGTATTGCAAATTGTGTCGAATGTGAACCTTACCTTACGTCTGATTACAGACGAATAGTAGAGAACCCGGCCAAAGTGCTCAATGGTCTTAGAATATTACTTAAGGTCTTCCCGAAAGCCAGAGGAATAATAGCCCTCGATGAGAGCATGCAGGATGTATATTCAGAACTCAGAAGATATACAGCCGGTGATCACAGAATTTATGTCAAAAAACTGGAGTCAAAATTTCCGCAGGGTTCCGAACGTCAGCTGATATATGCTCTCACAGGACGGACAATGAACAGTAAGATGCTGCCGTCCGACATTGGCTGCATAGTGAACAACGTTGATACCCTTGTAGCAGTAAATCAGGCTGTGATGCTGTATGAACCGCTGCTCACAAGACTTATCACTGTTTCAGGTGACTGCATAGCAAGACCAAGGAACTATCGTGTAAGGATAGGCATGAGCTATGCTGAACTGATCGAAAGAGCCGGTGGATTCTCATCAAGACCTGCACTTATCCTTGATGGCGGGACAATGACAGGTAAACGCATTACAAATCTTAATGTTCCGATAACGAAGCTCAGTTCGGGAATCATAGCTCTTTCAAAAGACAGAGCTGTTGCCATGAAGGAAACAGCCTGCTCACGGTGTGGCCGCTGTGTTGAGAGCTGCCCGGATGAGCTTTTACCTATAACAATTTATAATGATGCCCTGAAGGGAGACAAAACATCCTTCATAAAGCATCATGGGCTCGAGTGCTGCAACTGTGTCTGCTGCAGTTATATTTGCCCGTCCAAGATCGATCTTGCAGATAAGATCAACAATATGAAACGCGAGATACTCGCAAATCCTGATGAAGCCGGGGATTATTCAAGGCGTCTCAGTTACCGGGAACAAAAATGACAGGTACAAAACCATTTACAAAATCTTCTATGACAACAGGTGGGATGATGTTCCTCGTCATCCTGTCTTTATTGCCGTCCGTTTACATGGGCGTATATCATTACGGTCTTCATGCGGCATTGATCATTATGTTGTCGACCTCAACAGCCGTAGTGTGTGAACTTCTTTTTGAGGTTATTTTCCGCAGGACTATAACGATCAATGATTATTCGGCTGCTGTAAGCGGCCTGATACTCGGAATGATCCTTCCTCCGAATGTTCCACTGTATTTCCCTGTTATAGGAAGTGCGGTCGGAATTCTCGCGTTTAAGATGGCTTTTGGCGGGATTGGTAAGAACATACTGAATCCTGCCATGACAGGCAAGCTGCTTCTTGTCGTGGCGTTCCGAAGTAAAATGAATGATTATTCATGCGATAGTTTTGGAAAGCAGACACCGCTCACAGATATGGTCAACGGCAATGATGTAAATCTTGTCGATCTGCTGACCGGGAACACCGCGGCATGTATCGGAACAGGGTGTGCAGTGGCAATACTGGCAGGAGCAGTTATTCTGCTGCTGGTTGGAATAATTGATCTGTCGATCCCGATCGGAGCATTTATCAGTTTTACGATACTTATGATATTATTTGGAAAGAACGGTTGGAACCCGGTATTCCTTGCTGTGCAATATATAGGAGGAAGTTTCCTGTTCACTGTATTCTTTATGGCAGAGGATTATTCGACCAGACCACTCACAAAGAAGGGCAGATTCATTTTTGGATTGATATTCGGATGTTTTATAGCTGTATTCAGACTCATGGGTTATGTAGAGGATGCAGTCGTTTTTGCCCTTATACTTTGCGATCTTACAGTTGTTATCATCGACAGAAAACTTCTTCCTGTGCCGTTCGGGCTCATACAGACCGGGCGCTCGGCGAGGAAGATCCGCGAGGCAAGGCGCAGAAGAGAGCGGCTTGAAAGAGAACGGGCTGAGGAGAAGGATAGCGACGATATGGTATGGGAAAATGAGCTTGATACTGATGTGCTGGAGTCAGACAGCAGGACACCTGAAGACAGGGGATGAAATGACCATTCACACCTTGACTGATGCATTTTGCCTGTTTTCAGCGTATAGTAGATAAATACTGATTATTGGAGGTATGGGTTTGAA
>JAAZDA010000293.1 GCA_012512995.1 Clostridiales bacterium
CTTCTGAGTTCATGTAGACTTCGTCAAAACAAAACATGCCGCCTGTATGATCATAGTGCCCATGTGTGATCATGACCGTCAGGGGAAGACCACACAGCGAATCCACATATGAACGTACATTTCCTATACCTGATCCGGTGTCTATGAGAAGCGCGCGCTTTGACCCTTTGACCAGATACATGCTGGCACCGAGAAGACCGCGAATCCTTATTATGTGATCATTTACATATTCGCTGGTGAAACAGACGGGACAATCCTTCACATCCCTGCTTGCATCTTCAACTGAGCGGGCATCTGGTGAGACACTTCCTGACCATTGTGCCTGCCCGCGGCCACGTTTTGCCCGCGTGGACATGTCATTGCTATTGTGAAGCTCACGGTATTCGGAAGGTGTGTATTGTCTTGCCAGACGAAAGGCCCGTGCAAAAGCCGCACCACTTGAGAAGCCTGAGCGATAAGCCACTTCTGTGATTGTTGTTGAGAAATCAGTCAGAAGTTCTTCTGCCATTGACAGGCGTTTCTGTGTGAGATACTGATAGAATGAGGTGCCGGTGTATTGCTTGAAAATGCGCTCAAAGTGATACTTGGAGAAACCACTCATCCCGGCGGTCTGGTCAAGGGTCAGGTTCTCAGCACAGTGCGCCGAAATATAACCACAAATGCCCATCATCTGTTCGCTGTATTTGGAACGATATGATGGAGTATGCTGTGGCTCGCCTGAAGGTTCACTGTAATTTCGTCCAAGGAGTGCAATTATCTCAAAAACTCTGGCAAATATACTCGTTTCACTCATAACCGGGCTTTCAAGATAAAGATCTGTGATTTCCAGCAGACGTTTATATACTCGGTCATATAGTTCTGCCTGTCCGGAAGATGTTATAAGACAGCAGGGGGAAAGCAGAGACAGTGCGGTTTCCAGTTCTCCAAAACCGAGACACTCACCAAAACCGACCTGGAAAATTATGCGCTTGCCGCTGGGCTCAGCCAGAAGATCATGTACTGTTCCCGGACATATGAACAGAATGTCACCAGTATCAAGTCTGTAATTTATGTGATTGCAGATGGCCGAGTAACCGCCATCAAGAGGACACAGTATCTCAATTTCAGTGTGCCAGTGCGGAGGATAATGCTCACATTCGTTGTTCATGTAAAGGCGTAGATGAGTGTCCTTCTTATAATTTACTGTTTCATGTATGCCTTTCAGATTCTCAATCATCAGGTGACCTCGATGCCAATGAAATAATAGCAATATTGTGATGTATATTTATGCTCAATTATTGCTCAAAATACATATGACTGATATGACAATAAAACATAACAAGGCATAAAGCAAGAGGAAAAATATACACATAGTAAGGCATAATTACATAATATAATTGGACTTGACTGTAAAATATGACCAAAAACTGAGATAATTAGTTGTAGAAAATATGCATATGTTTTAGAACAATAGCAAGAATTGCATATTAAAAGACAAGATTTATGGCGTAACTGGTTTGAAGTATTGATAGCATATAGTCATAAAGTACTAAACAGGGCCGATCCTTTTGCTGGACGGCTATTCACATCTAAAGGGAGGAAAGAGTATGAAGAAACAAATCGCATTGTTGACATCAGCAGCACTTGTAGCAAGTATGCTTGCCGGATGCGGGGTGTCTACAGACACAAACACTTCCGGAACGGCGGCAACCAGCGCAGCAGCGGCTGATACAGCGTCAGCTGAAACGGCAACATCGACCGCAGCAAGCGGAGATGCGGAAGAAATCACATGGATGTTCTGGGATGATCTTTCAGCAACAGAAGATCTGATCTCTCAGGGATATGGAGACGTTATCGACCGCTTCAACAAAGACTATGAAGGCAAGTACCATGTAACTCCTATCACGACAAATCTTGAGGAGTATTATTCAAAGCTCAACGCACTCGTGGCTTCCGGAGATACGCCTGATATGTTCATTGTCAGTCCCGGCCCTAATCTTGATGCATATGTAGACCCGGGTATTGCAGCTGATCTGACACCTTATCTTGATGAAGATGGCTGGAAAGATACATTTGCAGGCGATTCAGTATTTTCACAACAGACATATGATGGAAAGATATACGCAGTACCGCTTAATATCGCAGCAGCATGTGTTTTTTACAACACAGAGATGCTTGAGAAGGCAGGAGCTGAAGTCCCGACAACATATGATGAGCTGATTGATGCATGCGAAAAACTCAAGACAGCAGGATACACACCTATCACTATTTCAGCAGGAACAGCGTGGTGCCTGTCGATGCTTGCAGGTTATCTCTGCGACAGAGAAGGCGTTGATCTTGCAAAAGTAGAATCAGGTGAAGAGAGCTGGAACAACGACAAAACAGTTGCAGCAGGCGAGAAGCTCCTTGAGCTGTCACAGTATTTCCAGCCGACAGCAGCAGGCGATGACAACGATATAGCCACAGCGGCATTCTACAATGAAGAAGCAGCTATCCTGATCCAGGGCTCATGGGCAATCGCTCAGATCAACGGCGCAAATCCTGATTTTGAGGACAAGTGCGGAGTGTTCCAGTTCCCTGGTATAGACGGCGGAAATGATCCTGACCGTGTTATCGCAAAGTCAGATTCACTTGCAATGAGTGCAAAAACTGAGCACCCTGATGCCTGCATAGCACTTATGAAGTATTTCACAGATGATACAGCTCAGAAATATACCGCAGAAGTCGGCGGCAAGATTCCTGTAACTAACGTACAGTACGATGAATCAGCAGCTCCCAAACAGCTTTCATATGTAATGGACATCTTCAAGAACGCTTCATCGACATTTGGCTTCTATAATGAGTCGCTTGCAACAACAGAAGCAGGCTCAGAGTTCGATGACACTATGGTTTCCATGTACCTGGGAGAAGAGACGCCGGAAGAAGCATTCCAGAGCATAGAAGACTGGTATGTAGATAATATCCGCTGACGATCATTATTGAAACGAAGTATTCGCGGGACTGCGGCTCTTGATATGGCGGCAGCCCCGCGTTTTCGGAAAAACGCACAGCGCATACGAGCTGTGCCAGTGAGGCCTTGAATGAATAAACTACTGAGAGATAAGAAAGCAATAATAGTATTCATCGCACCAGCATTTCTGCTATTTACATTTGTTCTGTTTGTTCCGATATGCCAGTCTATATACTATTCATTTTGCGATTATAATGCGCTTACTCCGCCTGAATTCGTCGGGCTCAAAAATTATCGCAAGATGTTCAAGGATGACACGATGGTATACGCGATGAAGAACTCGATCTTCTTCCTGATATTCTCGTGTATATCACAGTTGATAATGGGACTTATCCTCGCAGGTCTTCTGACCAACATAAAGAAGGGCCGGAACTTCTTCAAGAATGTCATTTACCTGCCGTGCGTCATGAGCTCAGCAGCTCTGGGACTACTGTGGATGTTCATTTTCAGCCCGAAACTCGGGATAAATCAGATCCTCGCAAAATTTGGTATAGAGGGACCGCTTTGGCTGATGGACATCAAAGGTTTTATCATCCTTCCAATGTGGGTCATAGCATATGTGGCTCTGTGGCAGTATGTCGGACAGTCGATGATGCTGTATATGGCGCAGATCTCCGGTATAGACAAGTCACTGTATGAGGCTTCATATATAGACGGATGTACTAAACCTCAGGCGTTCAGATTTATCACGCTGCCTCTCCTTAAGCCGATGATAGGGACAGCGATGAGCCTGAATGCAATCGGATCGCTCAAATTTTTTGATCTTATTTATAACATGACTGAAGGCGGACCTAATCACCACACGGAAGTCCTCGCGACTCACCTTTACACACAGGGCTTCAAGTATTTCAAATACGGATATGCCAGTGCAATCGGTGTTGTGCTTCTCGTGATGTGCCTTATCATGACAGGAATCATCAACAGGATCTTCAAAACAGATGACGAAGCGATGTGAGGGAGGAGAAATAAATGAAGAAGAATAAAGCGAAAGTAACTCCCGGAATGGTCATCATATATGTATTCCTGTGCGTGATGGCAGTCATATATCTGGCGCCGCTCATCTGGGTGTTCCTTGTATCATTCAAAACAAATGTAGAAATCTTCAATAATCCTTTTGGTACCCCGGAGGTCATTCAGCTCGGCAACTACATAGTGGCCTGGACAGCCGGAAAACTTGGAAGTGCAACATTGAATTCGGCCATTGTCTGCGGCATCACGCTTGTTTTGACGATGGTAATAGGCTCAATGGCGGCCTTCGCGATAGGCAGACTTCGCTGGAAGCTCGCAAATGCTGCACTTGTTTATTTCCTGCTGGGCATGATGATACCTGTGCACTGCGTACTCATACCGCTGTTCACGCGTTTTGCCAAAATGAATCTTTCGAATTCACTGGTCGGAATTATTATCCCGTACCTCACTTTTTCGCTGCCGGTAACCATTTATATAATGGTTGGTTTTTTTAAGAGCGTTCCCGATGAACTTCTGGAATCAGCGTGCATTGATGGCTGTTCTATATATCAGATGTTCAGAAAGATCTGCCTTCCTCTTTCCAGAACAGGGCTTTTTGTCACAGGTCTTATGACATTCGTCGCAAACTGGAATGAACTGTTGCTGGCAATGGTCTTTATATCAGATGACAACAAGAAGACACTTCCGGTCTCATTGTCAAAATTCGTCGGTCCGTACAACACGAACTATTCGCAGATGTTTGCGGCTATTGTCATAGCTATACTTCCCACGATAATCGTGTATTGTGCATTCAGCAATCAGATAGTCGATGGACTTACAGCCGGGGCTGTAAAGGGATGAGCACAATTTTAGAAATAATACTATGAAATCAGGATAAGCCATATGACGAGAGAAGAAGCCAGAAGCAAGGCACGGGAAATTGTTTCTAAAATGACGATCGAAGAGAAGGCATCGCAGTTAAGGTACGATGCGCCGGCGGTTGAGCGACTTGGCATTCCCGCTTACAACTGGTGGAATGAGGGAATACATGGCGTGGCAAGAGCCGGGACAGCAACGCTTTTTCCTCAGGCAATAGGACTCGCTGCAACATTTGACGAGGATCTGCTGAAAGAAATCGGGAACGTGACAGCGACCGAGGCCAGGGCAAAATACAATGCGTTCAGTGGAGAAGGGGACAGGACAATTTACAAAGGTCTTACGTTCTGGGCACCAAACGTTAATATTTTCCGCGATCCGAGATGGGGACGCGGTCATGAGACATACGGCGAAGATCCCTTTCTTACATCCAGACTCGGAGTGAGTTTTGTCGAGGGGATGCAGGGCGACCCTGAAGGTGACGGACCTACAGCCGGCAGGACAATGAAGGTGGCTGCCTGTGCAAAACATTTTGCAGTTCACAGCGGACCGGAGGCTTTAAGACACGGTTTTGACGCAAAGGTCAGCCAAAAAGATCTTCGTGAAACATATCTTCCCGCGTTCAAGGCTCTTGTTACAGAAGCAAAGGTAGAAGCTGTGATGGGAGCGTATAACCGTGTGAATGGTGAAGTGTGCTGCGGCAGCAAAACTCTTATTGAGGACATTCTGCGTGGTGAGTGGAAGTATGAAGGCCATTATGTCTCTGACTGCTGGGCGATAAGGGATTTCCATGAGCATCATAAAGTCACAGCGAATGCTGAGGAATCTGCGGCTTTGGCTATAGGTCATGGCTGTGATGTCAACTGCGGCAACACTTATCTCCATCTCCTCCGTGCATATCAGGAAGGCCTTGTGTCAGAGGAACAGATAACGACGGCGGCAGAAAGACTTTTCACGACCAGGTATCTTCTTGGAATAATGCCCGGACAAAAATCGGAATATGATTCCATTCCATATACTGAGACAGCATCCCCTGCGCACATAAAACTGTCTGAGCGCGCAGCTGAAGAGGGAATAGTACTTCTTAAGAACAACGGAGTCCTGCCCATAGATTTCAGTAAAATCAATACGATCGGTATTATCGGTCCGAATGCTGACAGCAGGGATTCCCTCACTGGAAATTACCACGGAACGGCCACGCATTACGTGACTGTTACAGAAGGAATAAGAGCGTACGCGGCTATAAATGATGTCCGTGTGTTGTATTCTGTGGGGTCAGAGCTCTACGAGAAAAAGAGCGAGGCTCTGGCTGAGGATTATGACAGACTATCTGAGGCTGAGGCAGTCTGCAGGAACAGCGATGTCGTAGTACTGGTACTGGGGCTTAACGAGACGCTTGAAGGTGAGGAGATGGACACCGGAAATCGTGTGGGATCAGGAGACAAAACAGATCTCATGCTGCCGGAATCTCAGAGACGCCTAATGAAAACAGTGGCTGAAGCGGCTGGAAACAAACCGGTGATACTTGTTTTGATGGCGGGAAGTGATATAGATCTGGGATATGCCAGGGAGCATTTTGGGGCCATTCTTGATGCCTGGTATCCAGGTGAACAGGGAGGAACTGCGATTGCGAAGATCCTGTTCGGAGAGGTGTCGCCTTCAGGCAAGCTGCCGGTGACGTTCTATAACAGCCTTGATGAATTGCCGGATTTCACCGATTATTCAATGGAAGGCCGCACGTACAGATTTATGAAACACCAGGCGCAGTATCCGTTTGGGTTCGGACTTACATACGGAGATATCCGTGTGGAAACAGTGGTTGCCGGTTTTGATGCGATGTCAAAACAAGTCACAATGGATATAGGAGTCAGGAACCGCGCAGACAGGGGAACAGCCGATGTTGTAGAGATTTATGTAAAGGCATTGGAAGCGCCTGATGATGAAAGATTAAACTGGAGCCTTTGCGGAATTAAGAGAGTTGAGCTTGAGGCCGGTGAGAGTGGGAAGATACAGGTCATAATTGATGAGAGAGCGCTTGAATCAGTAAATGATGCCGGCGAATTTTCCATTGAAAGCCACTGCTTCAGGTTCTATGTCGGCACGAGCCAGCCTGACGAAGTGAGCGTGATGCTGAGCGGAAAGAAACCGGTGGAACTGGAAATAAACATATCATAAAGCAAAAAAATCAGCTGGGTGTTTGAGCAAGCTCACACTCAGCTGATTTTCGATTTATGGCATGTCTCAGAACAACGCGCAGTAGCTCGCAGCGATGATTATGCCAAGGATCGCACCGCACATGACCTGGAGGGGTGTGTGACCAACGAATTCTTTGAGCTCTTTCTGATCAGTGAATACTTTGTCGAGGTGTTGGAACTGGTGAATCATTTTGTTCAGGAGTTTTGCCTGCTCTCCGGTCTCCCAACGGACGCCGATGGCGTCGTACATTACGATGAACGCGAAGAAGAAGGACATGGCAAATTCAAAGCTTCCCAATCCGTAGGTAACAAGCGATGCGCAGCACAGAGCACAGACAGTGGCAGAATGTGAGCTTGGCATGCCGCCACTCCCGAAAAGCCGTTCTGTACGGAAGCTGTGGTTGAGCGCTGCGTAGATCAGGGTCTTGAGGATCTGAGCAACTAACCAGCCAAGTGCAGCAGACATAAATACATGGTTTTGAATAAGTGAACTGAATGAATACATAAATCTCCTAAATACTTTGTCTGAAACGGTGACCACCTGATACTCCTGAGGCTGCCGTTAGTTTATAGTCTGTTTCGCATATCCGAAAGTCTTCATGTACACATCAAGCGCGTCGTGCCAGTCGGCATACATGTGATCAGTTGTCAGTCTGAACATATAGTTATCAAGTATAGAATAGTGCGGACGCGGCGCTGATGCCGGGTTGCTCTTATAATATTCCTCTGTTGAGACAGGGACTATCTCTGTGGATTTACCGGCTTTCTTCATGATCTCTGCGGCAAAATCGGCCCACATTGTGGAGCCTTCGCATGTCCCGTGGAACAGACCGTAATTATCTGTAGGAAGAAGATAGTTGATGGCCTTTGCAAGCTCTATCGTGCTGGTCGGGGATCCGAACTGGTCATCTACGACAGTCAGTTTATCATGAGTCTCTGAGAGCTTGAGCATTGTTTTGACAAAGTTCTTGCCCTCGCCGTAGAGCCATGCCGTGCGGATGATGAAATACCTATCGGCGAAGTCCTTCACAAAATTCTCACCGGCAAGTTTTGTTATGCCGTAGACACTCTTCGGACCTGTCACATCAAATTCTGTGAGAGCCTTTTCTGAATTGCCGGGGAAAACATAATCGGTAGATATGTGTATGAGTTTTGCGTGGCTGTCCGTAGCTGCAATTGCGAGATTGCGTGGACCTATTGCGTTGATCTTATAGTTGAGGTCGAGGTGTGTCTGAGCTGCGTCGACTGCTGTATATGCAGCGCAGTTTATGATCGCGTAGGGCTTGACCTCGCGGGCAAAATCCAGGACGTCTTCAACCTTTGTGATATCAAGGAGCTTATCGACTTTGACGAAACCGGGTTCAGCAACGTCTGTGTTGACGAGATGATACTCGGGATCCTGACTCAGTAATTTGTTGATGGCGATACCGAGCTGGCCGTTGCAGCCGGTGACAATTATGTTCTTCATTGAACCCTCCAGAAAGATGTAGATTTTGAACTTATTACTATTATGATACAAGCGTGGGAAATTTTAAAGGTTAATCCCCATGGCCGGCAAATATCTAATACGTAGAAATTCACTTTACTGTCTATATTGCATTCATAAAGCTACTTTCCACTGAATTAGTTAGATTTTGTCATAATTCAGGAAAAATATCACTGTTTTATGAAAAAACATTGATAAATATATACTCAATATAAAGAGTATCGCTACCACTTCTTCCAATACTCGAGTGGGGTCATGTTCTCCTGCGCACGGAAGACTTTGATGAAGTAGCCGGCTTCCTGAAAGCCGCAACCCAGGGCAATTTCGGCGACTGAGTCGTCAGAAAATCGAAGGAACGATTTGGCATGGGATATTCTGATTGCTGTCAGGTCGCTGGTTATCGAGGCTCCATAGTGCTTGCGGTACTCGCGGGAGAGATGGTATTTGCTGACGAAAAAAGTTCTGGCGAGGAGGTCGAGTTCGACCTTTTCTTTATAGTGAGCCTCAAGGTATTGGTGGACGGAGACAAGCTTGCCAGACAGAGGCGTATTAGCGCTCTGATCCTCAGCACTTTCAAGGCAGCAGGCGGTGACGATGTCTGTGATGTACTTGTTGCTGAGGAGCTCCATATATGAGGCCTTTTTCTTGTGTGTGTCAAAGAGTTTCTGCAGGCTTTCAGTAAAAACAAGAAGATTGCCGGGCTTGAAAACGGGCTCTCCGCCCTGCGAAACATACGCGGAGTAAGAGGATGCCGCTTCGGGCCCGTCATAGTGTATCCAGAAAAGACTCCAGGGATCATCTGCGCTGCTCTCGTGTGAATATGCGCCGGAGCAGTCTATCCAGACGCAGTCACCGGATCCTATGGAGTATTTTGTTTTGCCGATGGAGACTGTGCCACTGCCGGAAAGGACGACAAAGAACAGAAAAGAATTCAGGTTAGATCGTCTGCTGACATGGGGCTCGAGGCTCTGTAGGATCCCGATCTCCTGGATGTAATAAAAGTGACTCCTGGCGTATGAAGAGGGCGTTTCAAGTATACGATCTGAGGATGATTTCATATGTAATGCCTACGCAAAAATTTACCATTTTACAGCAACATAATTCATTGAATGCCTTAATTGCGGCATGTATACTGTGTCAAAAGCAACAAAGAAATTATACCATTGCACTACATAATGGTCTAGACAATAATGCATGATCAATGGATCATCAGCGCAGCGTGCGCAATGCGATGGTAATACAATCGCATAAGCGACAAAGGCTTTCGCATGAAATTTGCTCAAGCATGGAGGATAAGAATGTCTGATAAGAAAAGAGCACTCATAACAGGAATCACGGGGCAGGACGGTTCATACCTTGCGGAGTTCCTTCTTGAAAAGGGTTACGATGTCCACGGTACTATCCGCAGATCTTCAACAGATTTTCTTGAGAGGATAGCGCATCTCGATGGAAAACCTGATTTCCATCTTCATTATGCGGATCTATCGGACACATCGAGCCTTGTGAGCGTCATAGGCTCGGTGAGGCCTGATGAAATATATAATCTCGCGGCGCAGAGCCACGTGCAGGTGAGTTTTGACGTTCCGGAATACACTGCTGGCGTCGATGCTGTCGGTGTGCTACGAATACTTGAGGCGGTGAGGAACACAGGACTTGCAGAAACCTGCAGGATCTATCAGGCTTCCACGTCGGAGCTTTTCGGTAAGGTCGAGGCTGTGCCACAGAGCGAGACCACACCGTTCCATCCATATAGTCCATATGCTGTGGCAAAACTCTATGGCTACTGGATAGTCGAGGAATACAGGGAAGCATACAAGATGTTCTGCTGCTCGGGAATCCTGTTCAATCATGAATCAGAACGCCGCGGCGAAACATTTGTCACGAGGAAGATAACACTTGCGGCGGCACGTATTAAGCAGGGCAAGCAGGACAAGCTGTATCTCGGCAATCTGTCAAGTCTTCGCGACTGGGGATACGCAAAGGATTATGTCGAGTGCATGTGGATGATCCTGCAGCATGATAAGCCGGAAGATTACGTCATAGCGACAGGCGTTCAACACAGCGTCCGCGAGTTCGCGACACTGGCTTTCCATTATGCCGGTATCGAGCTTGAATTCAGGGGCGAAGGGATAAACGAAAAGGGCTATGATAAGGCTACAGGAAAAGTGCTCGTCGAAGTGAGCCCTGATTTCTACCGGCCGACTGATGTCGTGAATCTTCTGGGCGACCCAACTAAAGCAAGGACTACACTAGGGTGGAACCCGCTTACAACAAGTTTTGACGAGCTGGTAAAACTAATGGTCGATTCGGACATGAGAAAAGTAGCAGTCGAGAGAATGAACGAACGCGTACAGGAAAACCTGGAGGAATACCTCGAGAAAGGTGTTGTCAAATGATGGAAAAAGAAGCAAAGATTTATGTGGCGGGGCACCGCGGAATGGTCGGATCTGCGATTGTTCGCGAACTGAATCGCCAGGGATACAACAATATAATTACCAGGACGCACAAGGAACTTGATCTGACAAGGCAGGGAGCAGTCGAGGAGTTCTTCGCCAGGGAGAAGCCGGATTATGTTTTTGTGGCTGCGGCGAAGGTCGGCGGGATCGCGGCAAACGAGGAAGCGCTCGCGGATTTCATGTACGACAACATGATCCTAGAGATGAATGTCATCCATTCAGCATGGAAGAATAAGGTGAAGAAGCTCGAGTTCCTCGGATCGTCATGCATTTATCCGCGCATGGCGCCGCAACCGATGAAGGAGAACGTTCTGCTCACAGGACCACTCGAGAAAACAAATGAGGCCTATGCACTCGCGAAAATATCAGGACTTAAGTATTGCGAGTTCCTGGACAGACAGTACGGTCAGGACTACATAAGCGTGATGCCGACTAATCTTTACGGACCGAATGACAATTATCACCCGGAACACAGCCACGTTCTTCCGGCTCTCATCAGACGTTTTCATGAGGCAAAGGAGCAGGATCTTCCGGTCGTTACCTGCTGGGGAGATGGAAGCCCGCTCCGTGAATTCCTTTATGTTGATGACCTGGCGAACCTCTGTGTTTTCCTTATGAATAATTACTCCGGAACTGAGACGGTGAACGCCGGCACAGGCAAGGAACTCACGATTAAGGAACTCGCTGAGACTGTCGCCCGCGTTGTCGGGTACAAGGGTGAGATCAGGTGGGATGCATTGAGACCGAACGGCACACCGAGAAAACTCCTGGATGTTTCAAAGGCGACAGAACTTGGCTGGACTTACAAGACGGAACTTGAGGACGGCATCAGGGAGACATATCATGATTTCCTGACGAACCCTATCAGGGCAGAACGTTGATCAACGAATC
>JAAZDA010000294.1 GCA_012512995.1 Clostridiales bacterium
CAGGGAAAAAGCGCAGGATCGGAAATCTGAGATGGGAATAAGGGAAAGTTTTGACGGAAAACGCATATTGATATGGGGTTACGGAAGAGAAGGAAAATCCACAGAGAAATTCCTTAAGTCTCATTGCGCACCCGCAAATATTGATATATATGAAGGCAGCAGGGATGGCATAAATGAGGACAATTATGATCTCATAATTAAGAGCCCGGGAATAGTTATGCCTGAAGATGACCCGAAATATACGTCACAGACGGAAATATTCCTTGAGGAGTATCGCGGCCGGACAGTTGGAATCACAGGAACGAAGGGCAAGAGCACGACATCGGCAATGTTGTATTCAGTGCTTAAGGAATGCGGAAAAGACGCACTCCTTGTCGGCAACATCGGGCAGCCATGTCTTGATGACTGGGATGATATCGGAACGGACACAGTGGTAGTTTTTGAAATGAGCTGCCATCAGCTTGAACACTGCCATGTTTCGCCTCATATCGCGGTGTTTCTGAATCTTTATGAAGAGCATCTTGATCATTACGGAACGCTCGACAAATACTTTGAGGCCAAGAGCCATATAGCGTCATTTCAGGAAAGCGGGGATGTTTTTCTGAGCGGCTGGAATGTGCCGGACATAAAGACGGAGGCGAAGATCGTCAGAATAGGGAAGTTCCCGGAGCACAATTGGGAGCTTGCGGTAAATGGCGCGCAAAACATGTATAACGCCGAGGTCGTGCGTTATATTGCAGTAGATCTTCTGCATCTTGGAGAGAATGAAGTAAAAAGAGAACTTGAATCTTTCAGCGGCCTTCCTCACAGGCTTCAGGATATTGGGACTGTAGGCGGACTGCGTTACCTGGATGATTCAATATCTACAATACCAGAGGCCACAATTGCTGCGGTAGAGAGCATATCAGATGCCGCGACAGTACTGGTGGGCGGGATGGACAGGGGAATCAATTATGATCTTCTTGTTGATTTTATCCGCAGAACTGCTGATGTTAATTTTGTCTGCAGTTATGCTTCAGGGCTTAGAATATTCAACGAAGTTCAGAAAAATGGTCTTTATAAGAATTGCTATTATGTAAAAGATCTTGAGGCACAGGTAAAGCTGGCCGGAGAGATAACGCCCGCCGGTGGCGCGGTCATACTATCGCCCGCCGCGGCATCATACGGATATTTCAAAAATTTTGAGGAGCGCGGTGACGTGTTCCGGGAACTGGTGTACAAACGCTGATATGAGTTATGCCAAACTTCCGTATTGCAGAATACTTGACACTGACATAAGTGTCACAAATATGGACAAAACAGTAGCCTGGCTCGAGGATAATCTCGACGAACTGCGGGGCGAGTATATCTGTGTGTCAAACGTGCATACTACGGAGATGTCATACAGAGACACGGATTACAGAGCTGTTCAGAACGGCGGGGCAGCGTTGCTTCCGGATGGAAAGCCACTTTCTTATGTAAGCAGAAGAAGAGGGTTTCCTGAAGCGGAACGAGTGGCCGGACCTGATCTGATGCCGCGCATTTTCCGCCTGTCTGAGGAAAAGGGCTACCGCAATTATTTCTATGGCAGTACGCAGGAAACTCTGGACATCCTGAGGACGAAGCTTGCAGAACGCTATCCGAAGATGACGATATGCGGCATGTTCTCGCCGCCCTATTATAAAACTGTGAACGACATTCCTCCTGATGTGGACAGTGCTGATATTGAGAGGATAAGAGAGGCAAGACCCGACTTTATCTGGATAGGACTCGGAGCACCCAAGCAGGAACAGTGGATGGCAATGAACCGCGGCAAACTGCCGGGAGTAATGATAGGCGTAGGAGCAGGTTTTGATTTCCACGCAGGGACAGTCAGGCGTGCACCGAAGTGGATGCAGGAATCATATCTGGAGTGGCTATACAGAATACTTCAGGATCCACACAGGCTTTTCAAGAGATATGTCTCGACAAATTTCTCGTTTGTTATTGATACCAGCAGAGAAGGCCATGTCCTGAAGAAGACAGGCAGGAGAGGTGCAGCTTCATCAGAGCATGTGCCTGGCATGCCGGACTCACAGACAGGTATCAGAATAGCGATGATAGGTCACAAGAGGATTCCATCGCGAGAAGGCGGGATCGAAGTAGTGGTCGATAATCTCGCGACAAGACTTGTGAAGGGCGGTGACGGAGTTACAGCATACGACCGCCGGAGCAGTTTTGACAGGAGAAAGCCAAAACCTGCCAAAGAGTACGCAGGCATAAGAATCATCAATATCCCGACAATGAACGACAGAAGACTTAATGCGATCGTTTATTCGATACTGGGTTCTATA
>JAAZDA010000295.1 GCA_012512995.1 Clostridiales bacterium
AGTTTTTCCGAGGTGACAGGCATCAGGGAAAACTTTACGGAGATAATCCGGGAACAACGATTTATTGAAGAATATGAAGCACTGATGCGAAAAGTGATCGGGGATATGTGCGGCTTTATGGCTGAATCCAGGGACAGGAGCCGGTCTATCATAAAGGAATGTGAAGAGTACATAGATAAGCATTATATGGATAACCTTGTTCTTGACGAGATGGCGGGGAGCATAGGAACCAGCACCGGTTACCTAAGCAGGCGGTTCAAGGAACTGACCGGTCAGACGATCATTGAATATACGAATAAAAAGCGGCTGGAGAAAGCCAAGGAATACCTGTCAAAAGATGATGTGATGATATACGAGGTCGCTGAGAAGCTGGGTTTCGGCAATGCTACGTACTTCTCGCACTTCTTCAGAAAAGCCACAGGAATGACACCGAAGGAATATAAGGATTCCTGCAAGTAAATGTGCTGATATAGACAGCATGGGAGATATGCTCATATATGAAAAAGTGCCTGATCATAATTCTGGCCTGCGCTATGCTCCTTGTGGGGTGCGGCGAGACAGATACAACAGAGAAAACAAAAATAACGTTTATTCACGGATGGGGCGGCAGCAGCGAGATCCACGCCAGGATGCGCTCGATTTATCAGAAATTTGAGGAGCTCAATCCCGACATAGATCTCAGTATCACTGAATATGCCGATGCGTCCGTTGCGATGGACAAAGCGGATGACATGTTGTCGGTCGGAAAGATGCCGGATATTGTCAATACCAGCGGCTATGCTTCGTATGCAAGGAATGCCAAAAAGCTTGGCTACGCCATGGATCTGAGCGACTTCTTCGAAGACAATACAGAAGTGGCAGACAGCCTTTATGAGGATGCAATTGATACGCTGAGAATGGGAAACGGCAGAATATATACGATCCCGGATGCTATTGAGGTCTCCGGATACTGGTACAATGAGAAGCTCTTTGACGCGGCCGGCGTGACAGAAGTGCCGGGTACCTGGGATGAGTTTTTCGCGGATATGACTGCTGTGGATGCTTATATGAAAGATGAAGATCTGGGATCAGCATGCTGCGTTGAGTCCACCCAGCTGTACGAATTCTTCCTGCTGGCTGATATGTATGGACATTTCAGTGCAAGGGACGAAGCTTCGTTCAATTATGGCAGAACAAGTGGAGATACTTTATTTGCCGTCAGGAATGACCTTGACAGACTACTTGAGATTTCTGACACTGCTGACAATACTGCAGGTGCCAGAGAAACGTTCCTTTCAGGCGGATCCGCGGTGTATTTTAACGGAATATGGGAGAGTGAGCCTATAGACAAGGCAGATATTTCTGAAAATATAAAGTTCGCACCATATCCGTCTTCGGATGGAAAAGGGCTTATTTACTTCTCTGTGTCTTCAGGCTATGTCATAAAAAAACAGGATGACCCGAAGAAGGAAGAAGCCGTGCAGAGGTTCCTTAAGTATATGCTCAGCGATGATGTGCAGACACAGATCGCATATGAGACAGGGCAGATGCCGATAAGCAAAAATGTGGACCTCGATAAGGTCGAAGATTATATACCGACACTCAGCGCGGCTATAAAAGTCGCGAACACAGCAGGCAAGAGAATAAGGACGCTGTCTTCCGCCTGGAACCAGGAGAAGATAGACATTCTCTACGAATATTATGAGAGCGGGTCTGAGGACGAGAAAGATGCTGTGTACGCCGCGGACATGATCAATAAGACATCCTGATAGCCCAGAGCATTGGATTGCCGGGGGTACCGCATCTGTGTTATCATTGTGCGCGAACACAAAAGCAACAGGAAAGAAAAGACTTTATGACTGATTTCGAGATAAATGCTATTTTTTCGGATTATACATCTGATTATATAAAACCATGGCAGCCTGCCCCGTTTTCTCAGCTTACAATTCTTCTCAGAACGGCAAAGACTGGAGTGGATCACTGTACGCTTTCCGTCAGAGGTGCACGCGAATATGAGATGATACGCGTGGCTGAGAACGATAGTTTTGCCTGGCATTCAGCGGTAGTGGAGCTGGATGACAGAAAGATTTCCTGGGTTTTTAATGTTTATACTGACACGGAGCATCTCCTGTATACAAGACGGGGAATTGAGGGAAAGATCGAAGAGCCATCATGGTGGAATCTTGTCCCCGGTTTTTGCGTGCCAAAATGGATGGTCGGCGCTGTGATGTACCAGATTTATGTGGACAGGTTCAGCAACGGAGATGAGTCAAACGACGTACAGACAGATGAGTACAATTACATCGGGAATCATTCTGTAAAGGTCGAAGACTGGAACAGACTGCCGCAGGCTGATGACGTCAGGGAGTTTTATGGCGGCGATATACAGGGAGTAATCAATAAACTTGACTATCTTTCTGATCTCGGCGTTGATGTTATATATTTGAATCCGCTGTTTGTTTCGCCGTCTAATCACAAGTATGACAGTCAGGACTATGGCCATATTGATCCGCATATCGGGAGAATAGTTAATGATGGAGGGAAACTTTTATCCCCTGACGATCACGACAACAGCCACGCATCGCGCTATGCTGTGCGCACTACTGATGCCGGGAATCTTACAGCGAGTGATGAGCTGTTCGCATTGCTTGTAAAGGAGGCCCACAGGCGCGGAATAAAAGTTATTATCGATGGTGTGTTCAACCACTGCGGTTCATTTAACAAATGGCTGGACAGAGAGCGTATATATGAACAGATTGACGGGGAGCCGAAGGGCGCATATGTAGCAGAGGATTCCCCTTATCATGATTATTTCCAGTTCAAGGGCGGAAAATGGCCTTATAACGGCACATATGATGCCTGGTGGGGACACGATACCCTGCCAAAGCTTAATTATGAAAATTCACGCGCATTAACTGATTATGTGCTTGATATTGGCCGTAAATGGGTATCGGCTCCGTTTCACGCTGATGGATGGCGTCTCGATGTGGCATCTGATCTCGGTCATTCTCCTGAGTTCAATCACCATTTCTGGCAGGAGTTCAGAAAGGCCGTAAAAGAGGCAAATCCTGACGCGGTAATACTGGCTGAGAATTACGGAGATTCTTCTGCCTGGCTTCAGGGCAATGAATGGGATACCATTATGAACTATGACGCATTCATGGAGCCTATAACATGGTTCCTTACAGGCATGGAGAAACACAGTGATGATTTCCGCCGGGATCTTCTTAATAATACAGACCAGTTCTGGAAGAGAATGACCTATTACTGGAACGGTGCGATGAACAGCGCACCGATGTTTATAAGTATGAATGAACTGTCGAATCATGATCATTCGCGGTTCCTTACAAGAACGAATCATAAGGTAGGCAGAATCGAGACTCTTGGCCCCCTGGCAGCAGAGGAGAATGTGGATATGGCTGTGTTCCGCGAGGCGATAGTCATGCAGATGACATGGCCGGGAGCTCCGACTGTCTATTATGGCGATGAAGCGGGACTCTGCGGTTTCACAGATCCTGATAACAGAAGGACTTATCCATGGGGCAGGGAAAATGAGGATCTCATAAAATTCCATAAAGAGATGATCAGAATTCATAAGAAAGACAGGTGCCTTATCGCAGGCTCTGTCCGCCTCATGGAATCAAAGCCCGGGTGCATTTGCTATGCGAGATTTGATGAGATGGAAACTGTGCTGGTGATCATCAATAATAATGCTTTTGATGTGATTTCACGGACAGAGCCTGTATTTGCAGGCACTGCCGTAAATTGTGACATGACGAGAATAATGATGTCAGACAGAACAGGGTACAATACTGACCCGGTGATAATAAAAGTTGAGAATGGGAAAATGGAAGTTAAAGTTTCGTCTGAATCAGCTACGATAATCAGGTGTTACCACTGAGATCCGGGTATTACAAAAGCTCAGTTCCGACATCATATGTTTTGCCATTTACGGCGTCACGAAGCCATGCGGCCATAGTGGCGCCTTTTAACGTCCGCATGTAGAAGTAACGAAGCCGCACGGCTGTATGGATAGTGCCGAGCTGTGCTTTTGTGTAGAGCGGGTTCTTCCAGTCGTTTATGAAGAAGTGAAAATCGGAACCGAGATCACGGAGCTCTGATACCATCTGGTGAAGCTGCTTATAATATTTTCTTCTGACAGCGTTGTCCGTCTTATATATTTCTTTGGTCATATCATTGTAGAAGGCGCTGAGCAGATAATCATGGGTAGAGCTCGCGTAAAGACATCTGAACCGGCCGGGATTTGCATACAGAAGAGCTCTGTACCAGTCGAGAGTGATGTTGTCTCCGGAGAGCGGCTGCCACACTGAATTGTCACTCTTCCATACGTCGCGGGCAATCGACTGCCATTTATCGTTTATAAGCTGGGCACTGTCGGAAAACAAAGTAATATCATTGCAGTAAGGATACCATTCGTCAGCAATTCTTCCTGCGACAGCGGGAACTGCAAACGCCCCCGCTGAATCGCCGGCAATAAGGAGTTTTGACGGTGATGGGAAGAAATTTCTGGCAATATCCATAGCACATTCGAAGTTACGTCTTCCGTGGAAATGCAGTATCTGATCAGAACCGTCGAGAGCCTTGTATGGAAAATCAGAATTGCCGACATGAAAGTCTCCGGTAGTGTATGTTATGATGACAAAATTCCAGTCATAAAACGGGTTTATGAGCTGGTTCGTGTCAGTGATCCCGACATTTATGTTCATGATCTGGGTGAATGGACGCAGATTGTTCCAGTAGTAATTTGGCTCGCCGGAAGCGACTGCCGCGCCTGTAACAGGCCGTGCCGCAGTATACTCGTTCCAGGCAACTCCGCCGCCGGACATAAAGATGCCCAGATTGTCAGTGCAGGCTTTTTTGATGTAGATGTGATATTCGGTGCCATCACCCGAAATTCCATAGGTAACCGGAATGCGATACCAGACGTGCGCCGTGGGTTCGCCGACAAGGAGGGGTGCTTCCTCGCGCCGTTCAATGAAACCGCCGACCGTCTCTTCGACAAAACTACCCGCATTGGCGGCGAGCTTCTTAGTCTTCTCTATTGCTTTCTCAGCCTTCTCTTTTCTTATGAGCTTCTTGTTTTCCATATTATTTACCATTTAAAGGTTAAACCATTTGCCGGTTGCGCTTTTCAGTTCCCTTGAACGGAACAGTGCCATTGCCGCACCGCCTATAAGGAGGAGAGCCATGGAAATCACCGCTGGTGCGGGGAATTTATTAAGACCGCTCAGAGTTCCTATGGTCTGCAATAATGACAGCATTACATTTGTAAAGAGATAAATGATATAAACCTCAAGAGAGATATGAAGTATTTTGGCAATTATGACCGTGATTATTGCCATCCCCACGAATGTCGAAGGAATCATCCATTCAACAGACCATCCGCGGAACCCCGACCCGATGTCTATTATCAGACATATGACCATCGCGATATACAGCTCGATCGTCACCATTTTAATTACGTTATTGCGAAAATACAGGGCTATCCACAGATCAGCCCAGCAGATTACAGCATATATCTCTGTGAGGGAGACCCAGGGAAGTGCGCGATCCGTCAGAAAATCCAGTGTTATCATGGCTATTTCGAGAACAATCAAAACAAATGTCACTATCCGGAAGAATGACACCTGGCTGACAGCCGGCTTTTTAATAACCGGGAAGGCCGGTGATTCAGGTTCGCCTTCAAGAAGACCCTGACACAGAGGGCAGCACCTTTTGTTCCCACGGATTTTCACCTTACATCTGGGGCAGTATTGCATTTATCTGGCCTCCTTTATATCAGCTGTATGGTTGTTATAGTCATTGGTTGCTATTTCAACGTCAATTCCCATCTCGGTAAGGCGTCTGTAGAAGCGAAGCATTACAGGGTGCGAGGTGAATGTGCCGGCCAAACCGAAAACAAGCTTGTCTCCGAAGGTCGCCATTGTGACCTGCATGCCTGGTGCGGACATGAAAGCCGCAAAGTGATCAATGTAGGGCGTTATTTCGTCGGGCATTGTTATGCGCTCCATGTTAGACATTGAGGCCGTGACACCTTTCCGCTGAAGATAAATAAAATATGTGAGGCCCGGCTCCTTTAGCACAAGTGGAATGAATTTGATGGCCATGTTGTGAACCAGGGCTGAAAATGAATTCATGGTATTGCTTATGTTCTCGTGCTGAAGCTGTTCCGAAAACTGATACTTTACAACTTTGATTATGCTTTGCAGATCGCCGTCGTAGTCTTTTGCATAGAAAATTATAGTGATGACACCGAAAAAATTTCTCGTAGTATCTGACGGGAAGAACTGCCGAAGATTTACGGGGACTGACACAACGACTGGCCTTGTACTGTCGTGGATCGACATGCCGTCGATAACTGCGGCAATGTAAAGGGATGTCGCGAAAACTCCGACAGTCGTGCCATATTTGTGAGCTGCGTCAACAAACTGTTTTGCGGAAAGAACGGCCTCCACTACGTGACTCAGTTGATTCATGTCGCGTTCGCCGTGAAGCTGGTA
>JAAZDA010000020.1 GCA_012512995.1 Clostridiales bacterium
CTCCTGAGAGCTGCTCTTTTTTATTGCTCTGACTGTAATACTTCACTGAGGTATTGTATGCCCTATGTCTCTTAATTCTATAATCACAGTAGCTACAATGGAAACCGTGTTCGTCTGGAACGACTATATAAATGCCTATACATTCACAAGATCTACCGACATGAAGACGATTACCCTTGGTCTTAACGATTTCGTTGGTAGCCTGGGGCTCACTAACTGGGGCGCAACTTTTGCTGCCATATCTATTACTGTTCTACCAGTTTTCGTTTTCTATTTTATATGTAGTAAAAGCATGCTTGCAGGTATGACTCAAGGTGCAGTAAAAGGATAACCAAACAATAATACAAACAAGAATGGAGGCAATATGAAACTATACTATCAATACCCAGGAACCTGGTTCGGCGATTGCATGCCTTTCGGAAAAGGCAATGATTACTATCTGTTTCATCAAAGGGACACAAGAAAACCCGGTCCCTTCGGCGAGCCCTTCGGTTGGGACTTAGCTACGACATCTGATTTCGTTCACTACAAAGATTATGGTGTCGCTGTCCCTCGTGGTGGGGATGATGAACAAGATCAGTTTGTATTTGCTGGCAGCGTTTTTGAAGGCGAAGGGCAATATCACATATTTTACACTGGTTATAATCGTGATTATCCAGCACTTGGCAAACCCTCACAGGTCCTTATGCACGCTGTAAGCAACGACTTAATACACTGGGAAAAGACAAATGATAAACTGACATTCACACCACAGGATGGCTACGATCCTGATGATTGGCGAGATCCATTTGTTTTCCGTGATGAAGAAAAAGGAGAATACGTTCTGATTCTCGGAGCAAGGCTTAAAGGTCCAAAGACCCAGCAAACAGGAAGGACTGTAAAATTCACATCCTCTAATCTCAAAGATTGGAAATTCGAAGGAGATTTCTGGGCACCCGGCCTCTTTGTAATGCATGAAATGGTTGATTTGTTCAAGATCGGCGACTGGTGGTATCATGTAGTCACTGAATACAGCGACCGCAGCAAAATGGTTTACCGTATGAGCCAAAGCATTGACGGCCCATGGCTTACGCCAAAAGACGACGCTTTCGATGGACGGGCTTACTATGCGGGTCGTACTTTTTCACTGAATGGTCATCGAATCCTATTCGGGTGGGTGCCCACTAAAGAAAATGAAGATGATAAGAATAATTTTGAATGGGGTGGGACTTTTGTCGCCCATGAAGTGTACCAAAGACCTGATGGGACGCTCGGAGTAAAGATTCCTGAATCTATATGGAATTCGTTTGCGAATAGAACTGTGCATGAAAACATCTCCATAACATCTGTTGAAAAAGTAACTGAAACGGAACTCTTCAAAACATGTGGAGATATCCTGAGCTTTGAAACCAATGTCAAATTCAGTGAAGGGACGCGTCGTTTTGGCATAAGAGTTAACAGTGATGTTGAAGCCCAGCAGTCTTATCAATTTGCTTTTCAGGTCAATGAAAACAGATTTATATTTGAAAAGTACCCGAATTGGCCCTGGTTCTCTTGCATGAATATCGGCCTTGAGAGGCCTCTGGATCTTGTTCCAGGTAAAAACTATAATATTCGAATAATCATTGATGATACCATTGCTACATTGTATGTTGATGGTGTTGCTCTTAACACAAGAATGTACTCGAAACCCGGTGATTCCATTTCCATGTTTGTTGATGAAGGCACAATGGCAATTGACAATTGCAGTTTTTCAAACAAGCTGAATAAATAACTTTCTGAGGTGCGAAGAAATGAATGACAATATTAGTGGTCTGCAACACATAGGCATTCCCTGCAAAGATAAAAATGAGACAGCAGAATTTTACTGCAAGCTTGGATTTACTAAAGCTTTCGAAACAACTAACAATGGGCAACCTGTCTGTTTTCTGAAATTAGGATCATTAATTATTGAAACTTATCAGGATAAAACAGTTGGTTCAACCGGCGCCATTAATCACTTCTGCCTGGATGTAAATGATATCGAAGAAGCATACAAAACGGCTTCTGAAATGCATTTGAATATGTGTGATCAGAGCATTCAGTTCCTGCCATTTTGGGATAATGGCGTTCGTTTCTTCACAATTACCGGGCCAACAACGAACGCATTGAATTTTGCCAGAAACTATGAAGATTGCCGTGAATAGGCATACTAGAACACTTATTAGATTTCAATAGCAAATCGGGATCCAATTGCTCATAATTCACTGCAATTGGATCCCACATACATACTCAAATAGATATGACATTGCCTTCCCGGCGCATCATGATTCTAAGAATCAGAAACTTAGCCATTATCATCTATCCGCAAGCAGTATTCTCATGCTCAGCATTTTGGTCAAGATACTTATCAACGCAACCATAGAATCATCCTCTATATCACACCCAATACCTATCGCATGCTCAACAATTCAATATTTGCCGTAAATAGGCAATTTCGCCTGATTATTTGATGCTCCAAGTGCAAGGTTATATTGGTGCGAAAACGCGTTTATCCTTTATAGCTTGCACTTCAGGGCTAAAATCATGCCGTATGGTATTTGGTTCCCTTATCATCCAGTTGCACACACATTGACAACAGCGACCGCGAACTTGTAAAACAGATACATGAAAACCCGTATTATCAATACCTTGTTGGTATCTCATCCTTTCAGCAGAGTTTCCGTATGATTCTTTTGAAGTTCAATTCGAAAATGGGAGCTGATTAGATGTCCATAGTATCCGATACTGCAGTGGGGTTATCTTTTCCAAATTGCGAAAGACCTGCACGAAATAGCTCACATCATTGAATCCGACCCGCCATGCAATTTCGTGGACTGAGAAATCAGACGTCCTCAATAATCGTTTCCCTTCTGTCATTCTTAACTGCAGCAGATAATCCCACGGGGAAATCCCAATATACTTCTTGAACTGCTTCTGCAAATATGACTTGCTAAGAAAAAAAGACTGCGACAACCTCTCCAGCGTGAGATCATCCGCATAGTTTTCGGTCAAGTACTCCTTTATCTTGCTTATTACTGGTGGTGTCGTTTCTTTTTGCTCATGATATACTGCCTCAAGCAGGCAGTAACAAATACTTGTTAATAAGCTTGATGCCTCATAATTCAGCATCAGTGTTTTTTCCTTCTTGGAAAACTCGGAGGATATACGGCTGTTGCCTTGGTTGAAGGTCAGATAACCGGAGCTGTTGGAGACACCTTTGAAGCTGGCGACATGGAGAACAGTCCCTATACATTGACCGCCATCGAAGGCACCGATGCTTCTGAAGTAATACTTGGGCCTCCTTTCAAATTCGATCCTTCAAACATAGACGAATGGAAAGAAGTATATTGATTAGAAAATGATCTTCTATATGAGTTGTTGTTTAGCAATAGGCGGCCGATTGCCGCCTATTGCGCTTTATTTGTATACTTCATCCCACAGATATTTCTCCCGCCAAAACTTTCTTGTAGTCCTCGTAGTTGGCAGCAAGGAGCGACGGCGTGTCAAGACCGTAAGGGCAGCGCGAAGCGCATCTGTTGCAATGAAGACAGGACTCGATTTTCTTCATTTTCTCCTGATGTTCTTCATCAAGCCATCCTGCTGATGGCGCGCGGCGCAGCATTAGGCTCATCCTCGCGCAGTTGTTTATCTCAATTCCGGCAGGGCACGGCATGCAATAACCGCATCCACGGCAAAACTCACCTGATAATTCTTTTCTGTCGTGATCAATTACTGCCTTGAGCTCAGATGTCATCTCAGGCGGATTATCTATGTAACTCAGAAATTCATCGAGCTCGCTCTCTTTCTGCACTCCCCAGATCGGAAGCACATGTTCATACTGCGCCATAAAAGCATATGCCGCTGCACTGTTATTTATGAGACCGCCAGAGAGCCCCTTCATAGCAATAAAGCCCATCTTATGTTTTGCCGCAAGAGTCACTATCTCGAGATCCTTAGATGTGGCAAGATAACAGAAAGGGAACTGGATCGTCTCGTAAAGTCCGCTCTCCACTGCTTCCATGGCAACATTAAGGCGATGGTTCGTGAGACCAATATGCCTGATCTTTCCCTCTTCCTTAGCTTTCAGCATCGCTTCATAAAGGCCCGTCCCGTCATCCGGCTTCGGACAGAATGAAGGGTTATGGAACTGGTAAATATCAATATATCCAAGGTACGAGAGAGATTTCTCGAGATCCTTATCGAACTCACTTACAGTCGTCGCCGCTGTCTTTGTGCTGATGAAGAGCTTGTCCCTCTTGTCAGAAAACGCCGCATGCAGCTTTTCTTCGCTGTCCGAGTAAGCTCTCGCTGTGTCGAAGAACCTGACCCCGCCGTCGTACGCCTTATTCAGAAGACGCGCAGCTTCCTTTATGTCGACCCTCTGGATCGGCAATGCTCCGAATCCATTCTTGTTTACCGTGATACCTGTTGTTCCCAAAGTTACTGTCGTCATTTTGTCCCTTTCCTGCCTGAACAATGTTCGCTCTGTGCCCTGAAGACACCTATTTCATTATACGGCAAATACAGACGGATTGCTGTATACTGTTTTATCTTTGGTCCTGTTCCTCCGTTGTGAACTCATCACGGATCTCCTTGTAGACCTGAATTCCTTCTTTCATAAGTTCAAGGCTTTCATCAGAAATATTCCATACCATCCCCATAACTGTCACAGCGTCAGTCACGATTCGCAGCAGTACATAAATCGTCCTTGCCTTTTGCTACAGATATGGTACAGTTTTAATTAAGATTCATCTTAACTATTTTACGTTGAGCTAAAAGCACTGCTCTTGCCCCAACATCATATTTCGTCGTCAGGGTTCATGGTTCACCCTGCTGATTTGGTGGCAAAACCAAAGAGTAACCCTTGTATTATCATATTGCATGTCACATGGCTCACGGAGGGCGCACAATGAAAAGACTTATCATTAACACTCTTGAACACAAATCCATTATTCACAAAGAGCTCCAGGGTAATTTCTCTGAACATCTTGGCCGCTGCATATATGAAGGTCTTTATGTCGGAGAGAATAATACGGAAATTCCCAACGTAAACGGTATGCGAAAAGACGTTGTTGAGGCTCTGAAGGCCATAAAGATGCCGGTGCTGCGCTGGCCCGGAGGATGTTTTGCCGATGAATACCATTGGCAGGATGGCATCGGTCCAAAAGAGACCCGCAAGAAAATGATCAACACGCACTGGGGCGGTGTCGTGGAGGACAACAGTTTTGGCACGCACGAATTCATGGAGCTCTGCGATCAGCTCGGCTGTGAATCATATGTAAATGCCAATGTCGGAAGTGGTTCAGTCAGAGAGATGAGCGAATGGGTCGAGTACATGACCTTCGAGGGTGTTTCTCCCATGTCGGCGCTTCGCGAAAAGAACGGCCACAAAGATGCCTGGCATCCGACTTTTCTTGGCGTCGGCAATGAGAACTGGGGCTGCGGCGGCAACATGCGCCCAGAGCATTACGCGAACGAATTCCGCAGATACTCGACATACTGCCGGACTTATGATCCCAAATATCCTCTTTACAAGATCGCCTGCGGGCCTAATGTCGACGATTATCACTGGACAGAGACCGTTCTGCGCACATTGGATCCCGTGACCTTCCTTAATGAACACGGACTGATCAACGGGCTTTCGCTTCATTACTACACGATACCCGGGGACTTCGAGCACAAGAAATCCGCGACTGATTTTGATTTGACAACATATTATGAGACACTTCAGAAAGCATATTACATGGATGAGCTCATCCGCCGACACGGAGCTATTATGGATCAGTTCGATCCAGAGAAGAAGATAGGCCTTATTGTCGACGAGTGGGGGAGCTGGTACGGGGTTGAGCCCGGCACAAATCCCGGCTTCCTTTATCAGCAAAACACGATGAGAGACGCCATGATTGCCGGCATAACGCTCAATATTTTCAACAAGCACAGCGACAGAGTTCGCATGGCAAACATCGCGCAGATGATCAATGTGCTGCAGTCAGTCATCCTCACCGACGGCGCGGAAATGGTCAAAACACCCACTTACCATGTTTTTGATCTCTTCAAGGAACATCAGGATGGCACTTTGCTGGGTTCGTATATTGAAAATGAAACGATTGGCGCTGACGATTGGCATATTCCGATGTTATCAGAGTCCTGCTCATTGACTAAAGACGGCTCTGTTGTCATCACGCTCGTAAATGCTTCTGACAGCAAGGCCGAGGAAATCGAGATCATGCCTGTGGAATTCAAGGCTTCAGATGTCAGTGGCCGCATCCTCACCGGTGAGATACACGCAATGAACACCTTTGAGAACGGAGAGCCCGTACACTGCGTCGAACTCGGACACGATGCACTTAAGCCCGGCGTAGGCGGAAATATCACAGTGTCACTCCCGGCCTGCTCAGTGGCAGAGATCATACTGAATAAATAATGTAATCTTCACTGATAACCACACATTTCTAACATCATGATAGTATTTTTATCAGTGAATCCGGTTCCGGCGCCGTGAGAAATCTCCGGTCATCGCCGCTGATTATGACTCTGTCATTGCCTGCGGTCATCTTCCCGATGACTGCAGCCGGAATCCGGAATTCTGTTTTGTCACTATTCTGACCATTTTTGCCGTTATTATTCATATTGCAACCGGCACCCAAACTGCCATCTGCCAATGCCTGCACGAGTTCTTCCCCTCGTCCCTTCGGCACAGCCATAAGCAGGCTTCCTGCCGATTCCATCATGTACGGGTCAAAATCAAAATAATTTGATATCTCTATCGTTTCCTGTCTGACCGGTATTTTCTTCATGTCTACCGTAAGCCCGGAACAACACTTATCAGCAAGTCTCCACAACGCGGCATAAATACCGCCCTCCGAGGCGTTCATCATAACTGCCTCCGGAATTATACTCTGTGTCACCAGTGCCTCCGACCTCACTGAGAGCATTGATGTAAAACCTTCCGCCTCTTTTACAAAGAACTCAGAGAACTTATCCGCGAGTTTTGCCCGCATTTCGGCAGCAAGCATCGCCGTTCCCTCTATCCCGGCATACTTGCTCATCACAATATCCCAGTCTTCGTAACTATGCTTATTTACAATACCTGTTGTTGCATAGACCCTGCCAATATTATTACTGTTACCTTCGTCGGCACGACCACTGACTTCTCTATGATTGTTCTTTACGATTCCGATCCCGCTTGCAATGATGACCGGTCTCGTCACAGCATTCGTAACTTCTGTATGTCCGCCTGTCACAGATATTCTCTCAGCTTTCGCCGCTGCACATATCTGTTCTTCGATCATCCTCAGTTCTTCTTCGGTGGTTCCCGGAGGCAGAAGAATGACCGAACTCAATGACTGCGGTTCTGCGTCCTTTGCTGCCAGCCCATTAACGACCGCATAAACTGACAGCATACCGGCAAGGCCGGTCCTCAGTGTTATCGGATCAGAAGACAAAACAAGACGAACCTCGTTTCCGGGATCCGCCTCATTATTATCAGTTCTATATTTGTCCATTATTCTGCTGACAGAACGGGAGAGTGCATCTTCCTTAAGTTTTCCATTCCTCAGAACATGCCCCATATTATGCCTCTTTACTGAGCCGCTCCCGTCGTGTCCGACGATGTTCCAGTCGCTCCGGCTGTTGTTCCTGCCGCCTGAGTTTGCGCCGCAACATACTGTTGCGCTGCCTGCTGAGCTGCTGCCATGGCCGCCGTCTCATCAGATCCCGCCGCAAGGGCAGCCGCATATGCTTCCTGTGCGATTTCCTGAGCTGCTGTTGTCACAGTATCTGCCGCTGCCTGCCCTGTGTCGCCTGAAAGTGCAGCTTTGACAGAATCAATACTCTTAGAATCTATTGCTGCCTGCAGAGCTTCCGAAACAGTACCTGCTGTGCCGACAGTTGCCGATGTCGGTGCTGCATTGTACGTGCTGTTATTGAAAACATCCTTGCTTACCTGTTCACCGTCCTGTTTTACTATCTTCCAGAGGCGCGCTTTATACCCGGTGTGTGCCGAAGTAACGCTGATATAACCGACAGGTTGTGTGCTGTCCGTGTAAATTTCCTCGCCTTCGGGCTCTATCGTCTCGAGTGTTTCGCTTTCGAACTCGACCGTCCGTCCGGGATCTCTCGTTTCGACACCATAAACATTAAATGTAATGGATTTTCCTGCCGTATATCCCTCTATGTAGACCGGATAATCCTGATTGTTGGTGAATTTGAAATCCATGCCGCTCGATTCAGCTATTGCCGCATCCATCGACGGTTCCACATATGAAACTATGAGCGAATGATTGTAACGCTCATCTATCTGAAGCTCTGCGCGGATCACTGCATTATAAAGTGTTGTCGAGACCTGGCATATACCGCCGCCAAAACTCTCCACGACCTGCGACCCAAGATAAGACCCGGCCAGGTAATAGCCATTCTCCTCTGTAAACGGAGTAATAGTATTCAGCACTGACAATTGCTCTCCGGGATATAATGTTTTGCCGTTTATAAGTGAGCATCCGTTTGCAATGTTATTGCATCTGTTAGATCCGGAATTCGGATAACTTGTAGTATATGTTCCAAGCAGATCCTTTACCTTCGAAAGTGTTTCCGCATCGCCCTGTGGTTCGTCAACATCTATGTCAAGATCAATAGAAGTATCCTTCCCGTCCCAGCTCCCGCCTGTCAGTGTCTCTGTTATCTTGTCCGCTGACTCATCATCATTTACAACGTAGCCCGTCTTGCCGTCTATTATTTCAAATGTGCCGCTCGCGCGTGAGAGCGAGCAGTTGACTGCTTCCTGATTGAACGCCGCGCACTGTTCCGAAAGCACAGCGAGCACCATGTTCCTGTCAAGATCCGTCGCGCCTGTGATCTCAGCACCGTTCTTCTCCAGATCTTTTTCTTCCTTATATCTGGCAATTACATTTGTCCCGTGACCGTACTGACCTGCCTCGTCGATGACTTCCTCATTCAAAAACTTAAGGCCAAGATTTCCCGCTGTGACAGCTACTTCCTGTCCTTCTTCTTTGCCCTTAAGTGTTATGACTGACTGCTTCTGCGTCTCGACACTGTCTGTCACGGCCGTCAACGCCTCTGTTTCCGTCATTCCGGAAACATCAACTCCGCTTATGCTTATCCCTGACAGGATCGTTCTGTCCGGATACTTAAGAGCGTCAGCTCCAGACGTTTCCGCTGCGCTGACAGTGAGAGCGAGGGTGCCCGCCACCCCGGTAAATGCCATGCCGCCCGCGCCGATGAGCGCCATACCGGCCGCCATCAGCACCGCTGCAAACGCTGTGGCAATACGTGTGGCAAGCCGGAAAGACTTTCCATCTTTGCCTGTCATTCCAGCTTTACTGACTATTTCGGGTTTACTGACTATTCTGTTGTTCTCTAGATTCCTGCTAAGTGACATAAATTCCTTATACTGTGGTGCCTGTCAAAAATGTTGACTGTTTCTGCAAAATCCTTATGACTTATACAACTGCTACAACAAGTGAAATAACCATACATGCGATAAGAATTATCGCAATCACTGAAGCAACTACTCTTTTGACCTTATTGTTCATATGAAACATATCAGATCCTCTTTCTATTTACATTTCTTCGATGAACGTCTGTTCTCTAACCAAGGACGTAATTATATCCCGATTGTCTGTTCATTGCAAGAAATCGCCTAATATGACGATTGTATTACGTATCTTACGAAACTGTTCACAGGCAATGTTTACCCGCGAATTCGACTGTCTGCCCTGTTTCGCGGGTAAGCTTGTTTGTCAGACACTTGCCAGGCTCGCTCTTTACCCGCGAATTCGATGGTCTGCCTCATTTCGCGGGTAAGCTTGTTTGTCAGACACTTGCCAGGCTCGCTCTTTACC
>JAAZDA010000296.1 GCA_012512995.1 Clostridiales bacterium
AGCTGGCGGTGAGTCGAACTCGCCGGGTGCAGGCAGCAGGTGCGAGCGTCAGCGACGTGTGTTTCGATGGCTGCGATCTTCAGCCCCTTCATGAATTTCTCAGCTGCGGGACGACCGCCCTTTATACCGAATGAAACAACACCGCAGGTGCCGTTCGGCATATATTTCCTGGCAAGATCGTAATACTTGTCGCCTTCAAGACCGGGGTATGATATCCAGCTGATTCTGTCATCTGACTCAAGGAACTCTGCAACTGCCAGAGCGTTCTCACAGTGCCTCTTCATGCGGACTTCAAGGCTTTCGAGTCCGATATTGAGAAGAAAAGCATTCTGCGGAGCCTGGATCGATCCGAAATCGCGCATCAACTGAGCTGTCGCCTTCGTGATGAACGCGCCCTCTTTGCCGAATTTTTCAGCATATGTTATTCCGTGATAGCTCTCGTCCGGAGTGCACAGACCCGGGAACTTATCCTTGTGAGCCATCCAGTCAAAATTGCCTGAATCGACGATAGCACCGCCCACAGCGGAGCCGTGGCCATCCATGTATTTTGTCGTGGAGTGAGTGACAATATCCGCGCCCCATTCGAAGGGACGGCAGTTGACGGGAGTGGCGAAAGTGTTGTCGACGATGAGCGGCACGCCGTGAGCGTGAGCTGCCTTTGCGAACTTCTCAAAATCGAAGACAGTGAGCGCCGGGTTCGCGATTGTTTCGCCGAATACAGCTTTTGTGTTGGGACGGAAAGCTGCTTCCAGCTCTTCAGCAGTGCAATCAGGCGAAACAAATGTGAAGTCGATTCCCATCTTGCGCATTGTCACATTGAAAAGGTTGAAGGTCCCGCCGTATATGGACGAGCTGGAAATTATGTGGCTGCCGTTTTCAGCGACATTGAAAGCCGCGAAGAAATTTGCCGCCTGACCGCTTGATGTCAGCATCGCGGCGGTGCCGCCCTCCATATCGCAGATCTTGGCCGCGACCATGTCGTTTGTCGGGTTCTGCAGTCTTGTGTAGAAATATCCGCTCGCCTCGAGATCAAATAGTTTACCCATATCCTCGCTTGTTTCATAGCGGAAAGTAGTACTCTGAATTATCGGTATTTCGCGCGGCTCGCCGTTGCCGGGCCTGTAACCGCTCTGAACACATTTTGTTCCGATCCTGAAATCTGACATAATTTTCTCCTCCATCCGCAAGATCTTTTTCTTCTGACTTCATAGTGTAGCAGAATCCGTGGTAAATCGAAAGAAAAAGGTGTAATGTAAATCTATGACTTTACACAGGGACAAAACGCCCGGATCGTCGGGAATTATACATAAATCAAAATCGCCAATGACCTTATGGGCAGTGCTTTTCTGGCTCGTCATATGGCAGATCGCGGGGATGATAATAAACGATAACATTTTCTTTGTCACTCCGCTTGAAGTCCTGCAAAGGCTCTCCCAGCTTGTATTACAGGGCAGTTTCTGGCTATCGATCGGTTACTCGTTCACGCGGATAATCGCAGGCTTCTTCCTTGCTGCTGCCATCGGAACTTTGATGGCGATCCTTTCTTCGCGGTCAAAACAAGTTGAAAGCCTTCTGGCTCCTTTGATACTGGTAATAAAATCTGTGCCGGTCGTGTCGTTCATAATTCTGGCTCTCATTATTTTTACTTCCAGAAACCTCTCGATCCTGATCTCGTTCATGATGGGACTGCCTGTATTCTATTCAAATGTTTTGCAGGGGATAAGGAGCATGGATCCAAAGCTGGACGAGATGGCAACAGTCTTCAGGATTCCGGATCCGCTACGGCTCAGAGATATAGCAATGCCGCAGATTTACCCGTATTTTGAGGCGGCCGTCTCCACGGCGGCCGGCCTGTGCTGGAAAGCGGGAGCCGCGGCAGAAGTAATCGGGATACCGGACGGCTCGATCGGCGAGTATCTCCAGAGAGCCAAGGTCTATCTGGAAACGGCAGACCTTTTTGCCTGGACGATCGTGATAGTCATCTGCTCATTGCTTCTTGAGAAGCTGAGCCTTCTTGCGGCAAAGCGGGCGGCCACGGCGCTGGAGCGGATACCGGAAAGCCAGACAGATGGGGCAAACAGTGAGCATACTGATTCCAATGACATCAAGGTCAATGATCTCGTCAAAACATATGGCACCCTGAAAGTCCTCAACGATTTCAATGCTGTCATTCAAAACGGCAGGGTAACGGCTGTAATGGCGCCGTCGGGAGTCGGCAAAACAACGCTTCTGCGTATTCTTACAGGACTTGAAGCACCGGACAGCGGACATGTCAGCGGAATGGAGAACAGGAAGATATCATATGTTTTTCAGGAGGACAGGCTCCTCGAGAGTTTTGACGCTGTGACAAATGTAAGAATTGTGAGACCGGAGCTTTCAGATGAAGAAGTAAAGACCGCGCTTGCCGCAGTAGGGCTAAGGGAGAACGCATGCATTATCAGCGAATACTCGGGCGGCATGAAACGAAGGGTCGCAATAGTCAGGGCTCTGATGGCGGACTGGGACGTGCTGTTTATGGACGAACCGTTCAGGGGCCTCGATGAAATCAGCAGGAAACTTACGATTGACTATATAAGTCAACTGCTGAAAGGACGCACCTGCGTGCTTGTGACGCACGATCCTGATGAGCCGCAGCTTATGGGTGCAGAAAGCATTATCACTTTGAAAGTATAGACAGAGCAATGCGACAGCGCATGTCGCATAAAGGTGCATTGGCAAGGAGGCAGCAATGAGCGGAAGCATTAGCAATATCCTCAACATTATTTTTCTTATAATATTTCTTGAAGCAGCATACATAGATTGCCGCAACGCTGAAAGGCACGGCAGAAGATTCCTTAAGCCGGCGCTGATGCCGCTCCTTATCGTTGTATATTGCACTGGCATGATTGAGGCCGGCGGGAGCGTCAGTGTATTCATGATCCTTGCGCTCGCCTGTGGTTTTGCCGGGGATACGCTGCTCCTTAAGGAAAAATATTTCACGTTCGGTCTTGCAGCGTTCCTGCTGGAACACATTTTCCTTATAATAGAATTCACACGCGGCATCACTTTCAGCGAGATCCCGGTGATAATCCTGGCGGCGATCGTTCTGTACGCCCTTGCAGGCTGGCTTATACTGCGCGGACTTCTGCCTGCAATTGACAGGAACATGAAAGCCCCGGTCCTACTTTATATGACCGCAATACTGATGATGAGCTACACATCATTGCTGAGGTTCTCACAGACCAGCATGAATTCATTCCTGTGTGCCTTCATCGGTTCGCTCCTTTTCATAACATCGGATTCAATACTTGCGTACAGCGTTTTTCTTAAGAAAACGGACAGACTGATCATGGAGACATACCTTGCGGCGCAGTTCCTTATCGCCATGGGAATGATCCTTGCGGTATAATTAACGGAGTAATTCGTATATTGTCAAAGATCAAATATTAAGGGGAGGATTTGATTAATGTTTGGAGACAGACTCAAGAGGCGCATAAATGTTATGCGTGAACTGATCAGGAAACTTGACGACACAGATTTCGGACTTAAGAGCAGGACGAACGGAAATATAGATCTTCTCACATCATTCAACTGTGACATGCTGATGTATGTGATCTATCTTTCAGGGAGCGATGGCACTGTTTCAAAGAGCGAGGCTGCTGTCATCAGGAGATATCTGGGGTACGACGTCACTTCTGAGGAACTTGATAAGTACATCGAGGATCATCAGCTTTCAGTTGAGAGCTATACAGTAGAAATACCGCTCACTCTTCAGGCACTGTGTTTTGCGGACAGAAAGATCTCTGAGCAGCACAATGAGAAGGTCAGAAATGATGACAGTTATCAGGATGATGATGGAATATATGTGCCGTCAAGCCTGATCCTGCGCGAGATTTATGAGGATCTCGGAGAAGCGGTCGTCTATAGTGACAACAAAGTCGATGAGGATGAGAATACCGATTACACAACATTCCTTTCGCAGGTAGACGAATATATCATGGATGAGCTCGACATGACTGAGGACGAGCTGGAGACAAAGAAGGAGATCCTTCTTGAGGACAGTTCCAGGGACGATGGTTAAGGAGATGTTATGAATTACGATTATCTAATAGTCGGCGCCGGTCTGTACGGCGCCGTATTTGCGCATGAAGCGGCACTTCGCGGCAAAACATGTTTTGTCATCGATCGCCGTGATCACATCGCAGGCAACATTTATACCGAGGATGTGAATGGCATACATGTACACCGTTATGGTGCGCATATTTTCCACACATCGGACAAAGAAGTATGGGATTATGTGAATCAGTTCGCGGATTTCAATAACTATGTGAATTCTCCGGTCGCGAGATGGAAGGATGAGCTATATAACCTGCCATTCAATATGAATACTTTCTCAAAAATGTGGGGGATAAAGACCCCGGCCGAGGCTCAGGAGATCATAGATAAACAGCGCGATGAGGCGCGGCAGAGTATAGCCGGCGGTGATAAGGATTATGTGCCGAAGAATCTGGAAGAACAGGCGCTTCTCCTTGCCGGCAGTGACATATATGAGAAACTGATCAAAAGTTACACGGAGAAACAGTGGGGAAGACCCTGCACAGAACTTCCGTCTTTTATTATCAGAAGACTGCCGTTCAGAATGATATATGACAACAACTATTTTAATGACAGATATCAGGGAATCCCGATCGGGGGATATACCGCGCTCATTGAAAAGCTGCTCGGCGACACGCCTGTGAAGACGGGCGTCGATTTCATTAAGGCTGTGGAAGACCTCTCTGTGAGTGAGTTCGGAGGCTGCGAGGAGCAGACCCCGGTGAGCAACGGCCCCGGATGGCGCATGGGTGAAAACACATTCAGCAATGTACTTTATACAGGCCTTATAGATGAGTTTTTCCATTTCTGCTACGGACCGCTCGAGTACCGCTCGCTCCGCTTTGAGACTGAGGAAATGCCGGACGTAGACAATTTCCAGGGCAATGCCGTGGTGAATTACACAGAGAAGGAAATCCCATACACGAGGATCATAGAGCACAAATGGTTCGAGTTCGGAAGAAATTCAGTGACAGGTGAGCCGATCCACGGGACAGTCGTCACCAAGGAGTATCCGAGGACCTGGGCGCGCGGTGACGAGCCATATTATCCGGTAAATAATGATAAGAATGACGCGTTATATAAAAAGTACAGCGAACTGGCGGCAACGCGTCCGAACGTGATGTTCGGCGGCCGTCTCGGCCAGTACCGTTATCTCGACATGGACAAGGTCGTGAGGCTTGCGCTGGATACAGCGAAAAGTCAAATATACTCTTGACTCACGGACAGCGTATGTGTTAGATTAGTAGGGCAGAGCCAGCCGGCTCTTTTGTTTTGGTGTTTATGAGTTCGGGCCCGGCGGCGGAAAACGCAGAAATTTAGCGGGTTCGTGCTATCAGAAACTATATGGAGGACAATTGATATGCGTACAAAGATTACTCTTGCCTGCACTGAGTGCAAGCGCCGC
>JAAZDA010000297.1 GCA_012512995.1 Clostridiales bacterium
ACGAGCAAGCGAATGAGCAAATATATGAATCAACTCATGAACATGGTCTCAGCGGGTTTCGGCACAAATACTCCGCAGGTATGCGCCAGGCTGTTCAATTCATCGCCCTGAGCAGAATAGACAACTTGTTTTCCTTTACAGTAGATAAAGAAGTACTTAATGAGCTTGCAACATTTGCCGCTGAGACTGTTGACAATTATTGCGGCAAAAGAGAATTCTCAAGTCTGGACATTTTAAAGACGATTATCTGACTGCAAATAAACGTGATTGGACAAACATAAATGGAATCATTTGATGTCATAAGAAAACTCTGGAAGAAAATACCGGCAAATCTCCTTACATGTTTCTTTGTGAGCCTGGTGACCGGAATATTGCCGCATCTGTACATGTTTACAAACAAGTTCCCGAACTGGGACGATATGGCGTTCATAAGCGGCCCGGGGGCAACGTACGATTTTGGCAGGTTGTTCATAAGTGGATATGTTCCTACAGCGTCCCGGCGCTTAATGGCGTGGTGGGAATTGTTTTCCTCGCGCTTTCCGCCTGCGTAATAGTCTCGCTCTTGGGGCTCAGGACGCATACGGCATCAGCGCTCATAGGAATAGCGATGGTGACTTTCCCGTAAGTCGTGAGCAGCAACATGTTCATGTTCACGACAGCGGAGTATGACTTTGCAGTGCTGCTTGCAGTTCTTGCTGTATATTTCACGCTGAAATACCGCTTTGGCTTTGCCGGCGGGTGTCTCCTTATGGTTTTGTCGCTCGCAATTTATCAGTCGTATTTCACAATGGCGGCCTCTCTTTTCCTGATGGCTGAAATAATGCTTATCCTTCGAGGTACTGATGTCAGAAAGGCGCTGATTCAGGCGCTGCACGCATTCATAACACTTGCCGCAGGCATGGCAGTCTACCTTGTTTACACCAAAACAAATTACCCACTTCTTGATTATCGCGGGATCGGCAGCATCGGCAAAACAAGTGTCCACGATTATATAGTTTCGATAGCGCGGGCGTATCACAGGATCATTCAGTATTTTGTAACTTCGGTGCCCAGTTATATTTCCGGATTTGAACATGTTTTGAATGTATTTGTTGTCATACTTATCGTGGTGATGGTCGTATAACTGTTCTTCAGGAACAGGATCATGAAGAGTGCCGGCTTCACAGTTATCTTTGCGGTCTCGCTAATGTTGCTGCCCCTTGCAATGTCGCTCATATATGTGATGGCGCCGGAAGTGCAGGATGCATCAACACTGATGATATACGCATATGTTTTGACGTATGTATTTGCGTGTGCGCTTGGCGAACTGTGCGCAATGAGACCTGAAACGGCAGTGAGAGCGCTGTCACTTGCAATGAGCGCTGTGTTGCTCCTTGTCGGATGCAGCAACTACAGGATGGCGAACGAGGCATATTTCAGGACCGGACTGGCCTTCGAAAGAGTGGAAAGCTATTACAACAGGATAATATCAAAACTTGAGAGCAGCGGCGGTTGGAATTACAGCGAGAAATTTGCTATAGTCGGAGACTTCTGGCCGGAAAAGAATATTCTGTCATCGTATGACCTTATCGAGGGCAGGTTCGACGATCTCGAGGGTCTCGCGATAGAGAACGGGCTGTTTACTTCAGGATCAAGGCACAATTTCATACGTGAGTACCTTGGAATAGACGCCCCTTATGCCTCAGAAGACGAGTGCAATGAGATAATGAAAACTGAAGAATACGCGGAAATGGCGGCTTTCCCTGAGGATGATTGTGTCAGGGAGATCAATGGCAGGTCTGAAAAGCACAGACCTGCGGCGATTGAGCCAGGGAGGGAATGTATGAAAAAGAGGACAACAATTGTTTTGAGTCTGCTCATGACAGCGTCATTATTGATGACGACAGGATGCGGCAGCAGCGAAAGTACTGCTTCCGACAAAACAGCCGAATCAGGCGCGGCGGAAGAAAAAGCGGAAACTGCAGAATCATCTTCAGCTGAAGTAACTGCGCCCGCAGATGATGAGTCATCGGCGGAAGCCTCGACAGAGAAGGCAGATGATGAAAACAAGACACCGGAAATCCTGTCACTTACCAGGACCAGGGATTATTCACTTGGCCGTTATAGTGATGACAACGTATTTCTTGTGTCAAGCCATTACGATATTCTTGATACAGACATGAGCAGCGATGATCTGCCGGAGCATCTGAAGGATGTTCTGGATTCTTATAACAAAGAAATTAAAACTTCTACATCAGAACAGGCGGATGAGTGCTATGAATATGCCAAGTCGGATTATGACTATAAAAGAGATGACTATATCAGTCAATCGGGCGAGAGCAATCCCGATTCATATGAATTCTGGAATTGTTATGCTGCGGAAAATGACACGACAGTAGTGAGGGCTGACAACGAGATCCTCAGTCTCATGGTCATGAATTACTGGAATGCGGGAGGCGCTCATCCATCTACAAGTTACAGCGCATACAACTATGACATGGCTACAGGCAAAACACTTGAGCTCGATGATGTTTTTACTGATACCGGGAAACTTGCGGGGATCCTGTCAGATCTGATTTATAAGGCTTATCCGGATGTCACATTCTTCGCCGATGATGACATGTCAGGTGAAGGAGAGACGCTTGAGGGCGATATTCAGAACATGATAGATGAGCCGGAGACATACGGGGGACTTGTTTTCACGCTTGATTATTCAGGTGCGAATTTCACGTTCTCACAGTACAGTCTTGCAGCTTATGTTTATGGCATTCAGACCGTGACACTGAGTTATGACGAATATGCTGACATGTTTGCAAAGGATTATTCGATGGCTCCTGAAAACTATATTGAGAAGATTGATTCAGGCACGGATTATCAGATAGAGGCTGATGACGGCAGAACAAAGGTCCTCAGGATCGACTATGAGTATTCAGGTGATGAAGAGACAGATTCCTTTGTTACGGCAGACATTACATTTGGCAAAGCCACTGCAACTGCCGGAAAAGATGATTACGCATTCAAGATGGAACCTTATCTTGTCCATAATGACGGAAAATTATACCTGTGGATAGATTACAGCATGGAGAGCGATTATCATAATATCCATATCTGGAATCTTAATACTGACAATGATGATGCTTCGCTTGAGGAGCTGGACAGCATGCCTTACGGATTGTCGGACAGGGTTCCTCTTGATCCCCAGAACATTGAGCTTTCGACGATCTGCCAGCTGGGAAGCACAACGACCATATTTGGTGATTTCAAAGTAGGATCTGATGGTAATCTGAAAATGGATGGAAAGTACTTTGCGATGCAACCGATAAGAGGCGATGGAGTTACTCTGAACAAGGATGTGGATGTAGAGACTGAGTCTGCTGATTACATTGAGTCTGAATATGGAGCAGTAGTGAATTATTCTGTAGGCACAGGACCTGTGTACAATGAGGACGGTTCTGTAAAACAGATGGATGACGGCTCGTATGATTATGATCAGTGTGAGAAATCAGGAAGTTTTGATGAGGCAAACGAAGTGCCTGATGACAAATTTGAAAAGGCTACAGTCAAAAAGGAAACAAAACTGTACCTTTACAGAACTGATGGTGGGAGAATTGTGGACTTCACCACAGATAGCGGAGATATCGTAAGAATCACGTTTGATGAGGATAGTACTTCTACTTTCAACGGTGGAATCGATTCATTTACGACGCTCGAAGATGCAGCGTATGCCGGCTAATGAATGCGACCTGTAGAACGAGGTCGCATAGTAGGATTGCGCATAGCGCAATCCTACGGGTAACGCAAGCCGGAAGAGGTGGGTATCACTTTGCTCCAATGGTTATGGGTGCGAAGCGGCGCAGAAGTTTTTCCACTGCAAGGCACAGGAGTACGATCACAATATCCGCGGCGATGCACACAGGAAGATAATCTTTCCTGATCAGTGCATGAACAGACGGGCTGAGGATTTCAATGATATAAAGAGGAAATTTGTGCAGGACCAGTATTGCAAGCGTTCTGCGGCCGACATATTCGAAAGGCAGGAATTTGCCTACAGCCCGCGAGATGAGAATAATGGCGGCGGAGCCGGCAAGAGAACACAATATATAAGCAGTAACGTTGTTGAAATCGTCAGGTCTTGAATCCATGTGACCTGCATAGTGTGAGAGAATTATCACGAAAGCGAAGAGAACGCCCGCGAGGGCGGCCAGCATCACTGTTTTTATGCGAGCTCTTCCTTTCGTGATTTTGTTTAGAAAAGTGCGTGTCCCAAATATCAGGCCCGGATATTGCTCCGGTATTCTGCGCAGCATCAGTCCGATTCCAAAATATGAGCACATTGAAAGTGCAGTCTCTGATTCAAGCGGCCAGATGAAGTTACTGTGGCTGTAAGTTATGTAATACATGAAGGTGAAGGAAAGAAGGATCACGGAAGCTGCGGTGCAGTCAACAACTGTATTCTGATGCTTCCCGGAAAGTGATTTCCCAATCGCAATGGTTTTCTCAGTAAGTTTAAGAACCGCAAACCATATACACTCGATGCAGAACAGACATGGCAGGAACCACAGCGGTCTGTTCCAGTTCATGAGTCCGGTCTCGGAATTCGCATAGAGCATTCCCATGAGATTACCTGTAAGAGAATTGTTTACAGATGCAGATGCTCTGTTTCCCAGACTCCCGGTTATTCCCTGCCCGGCTATTGTTTATATTACAATGCTCACAATGCTCCAGAAATAAAAAGGCAGCATGATCTTTTTCAGAGCATTGACTATAAAAGAGCCTGAACTGCGTCTGTCACCGCGGAAAGTATACCCTGAAAGCATAAAGAAAACAGCAGTATTAAATGAGAAGATAAAGTTCCCGGCCATCGAGTCATCCCTTATGGTGTGCCCGAAAACAATGCAGAAAATGGAAATAGCCTTCGCTGTATCTACCCAGTGAATGCGTGATGACCCTGCACTCACGTCACTTCCCCCGGATCGTCTGGAACCCCTGTATGAATTTGTTTTTATAATTTTCTTAAACATCCGGGCTATTATATCGCGATTTTTTGCATAAAGATATTATTGAGAATGAAATATCAGGAAAAGGCAGAAGATGCCTTGCCAAACTTGCATCACTACCTGTGAATTCAAAGAATTGTCAGATTCACAGGTAAACATGCTGAAAAGAGTTTTTTCTGGACATATTTCTTACCTGTGAATTCAAAGACCTGCCAGATTCACAGGTAAACATGTTAAAAAAGGCTTTTCCAGACTTGAATATCCATACCCGCATGCGATTTCCCGTCTTGAAGAAGGTCAAAAATTAACATATAATGAGTAGCGTTGTTCATGCGATGTGGATAAGTGTCACAAGAGTAAAAGATTATTTCCGGTCGCAGGCCGGAACTGGAGACTTAAGATTAATGACTGATGATCGCAGATATCCGTCAAAATATAATAATCCCGATAAGAACGTTAATAGCAGGCAAAACAGTCAGCAGGGCAATCAGCGGACTGAGCATGATGACCGCGGACGCATCCGAAGTTCTGGAAGCAGACGAGAACAGGCCAGCCTGAATCAGAGCCGCAGTTCAGAAAGCAGACGGAGTCAGAGCAGTCAGAGTCAGAGAAGTCGGAATCACAACAGCGGCTCAGTAAGCAACAACTCAGTAAGCCAAAGTTCAGCAGGTAGCCGCAATCAGAGCAGCCGTAACCAGACAACACGCAGCAACAATGGCAGAAGACATGATAACAGAAGTCCATGGCAGAAATTCCTTGAAAGTCCGGCTTCCAAAGTTGTTATGGCAGTGCTGCTGATAATTGTAATAATTGCGATTGTACTGGTGATCAGAAAAGCCAAAGGTTCGGGGCAATCAGATGCATCCGCTGAAGGTACGGGCATTTCACTTGCTGCTGAAGATACAGGCGACACAATTGTTTTTGCCAAGAATGGTTCGCTGGAAGTAAGTTCCGTAGAATCGTTTGGCGAGGATTATTACGATAGCAGCGAGCTCAAAACAAATATTTATAAAGAGATTTCTGATTACAACGGTTCTTCCAAGGCCAGTGGTAAAAACGCTGTTGAGGCGTCAGACCTCGTTGCCGATAACGGCGCCGCGACGGTAAAGATCAAATATGCAAGCGTTGATGACTACTGCAATTTCAATGAAGTTAAGCTTTTCGTTGGAACGGTGGGAGACGCCAAGAATGCGGGATATGACCTGTCAGGTCTCATTTCGGCGGTGTCGCAGGAAGATACGGAGAAGATCCTTACATCGTCAGATCTTGAGACATTTTCTGACAGTACGATCGTGATCCTCACCAATCCGGCGAAGTTTGAAGTTCCGTCAAAGATCATGTATGCTTCGAAGAATGTTAAGATCACTGATGAAAAGACGGGAGAGGCAACTGAGGATAGTTCGGAAGCTGATCCTGCGTTAATTCTGCTGAAAAACTGATATGTTTTGTCGCTGACGCAATTTTAACAATGAACGGGGCAAAAGCTCCGGCGAGGAGGATATTATGGAAAAGTCAATGGATAAGATCGTCAATCTCTGCGGGAGCAGGGGCTTCATTTATCCGGGTTCACAGATTTACGGAGGCCTTTCAAATACCTGGGATTACGGTCCGCTCGGAGTCGAGCTTAAGAATAATGTCAAGAAAGCATGGTGGCAGAAGTTCGTTCAGGAGTCACCGCAGAATGTAGGTGTCGATTGTGCTATTCTTATGAACCCCAGAACATGGGTCGCTTCAGGGCATCTTGCGGGTTTCTCGGATCCTCTTATGGATTGCAAGGGCTGCGGCGAGCGTTTTCGCGCTGACAATCTCATCGAGGATTACGTCAAAGAGCAGAATATGACACTGGATTCTCCTGTCGATGGCTGGTCTCCTGATGATATGATGAATTTCATCAACAAATTCAAGGTTCCGTGCCCGAGCTGCGGCAAGTTCAACTGGACGGATATCCGCCAGTTCAATCTTATGTTCAAAACATTCCAGGGCGTCACTGATGATTCCACAAATACGATCTACCTTCGTCCGGAGACGGCTCAGGGAATTTTCGTGAACTTCAAGAATGTTCAGAGGACATCAAGAAAGAAGCTTCCTTTCGGCATTTGCCAGATCGGTAAGTCTTTCAGAAATGAGATCACGCCCGGTAACTTTACATTCCGTACGAGAGAGTTCGAGCAGATGGAGATGGAATTCTTCTGCAAGCCCGGCACAGATCTCGAATGGTTCAAGTATTGGAAGGATTTTGCAATCAAATGGCTGAATACACTTGGCCTTCCTGAGGAACATCTCAGATATCGTGATCACGATCCGGCAGAACTTGCTTTCTATTCAAAAGCTACTACTGATATTGAATATGCGTTCCCATTCACAGATTGGGGCGAGCTCTGGGGCATCGCTGACAGAACCGATTATGACCTGTCACAGCACCAGAAAGTCTCAGGTGAGGATCTCACATATTTTGATGACGAGACAAATGAGCGCTATATTCCTTACGTTATCGAGCCTTCACTCGGATGCGACCGTGTATTTGTCGCTTTCCTCTGCGAAGCTTATGACGAAGAGACACTTGAGGGCGGCGACGTCCGCACCGTGATGCATTTTCATCCGGCGCTTGCACCTGTCAAGATCGCAGTCCTTCCGCTTTCCAAGAAGCTCGCTGACGGCGCGAACAAGGTATATGAGAAGCTGTCAAAACATTATGTCTGCGAGTTTGACGACAGAGGCGCAATCGGCAAGAGATATCGCCGTGAGGACGAGATTGGAACACCTTATTGCATATGCTATGACTTCGATTCTGAGACTGACAACTGTGTTACCATCCGTGACAGAGATACGATGGAACAGGTCAGGATTCCGATTGAGGAACTTGACAGCTGGTTTGCAGGAAAATTTGAGTTTTAAGAAAAGCAACGATTTCGGCATGTCCAGGATATGAGTTAAATGTAGATAGATTGTTAGATCAAATGTTTTGACTAAAGGAGTTCTGTTATGGAAAACAGAGGCGTAAACGAATTAAGAGAGATGTTCCTGTCATTCTTCGAGGAGAAGGGTTGTCTTCGTATGAAGAGCTTCTCACTTGTCCCGCACAATGACGATTCACTTCTTATAATAAATTCAGGAATGGCACCGTTGAAGCCGTATTTCACCGGCCAGGAGATTCCGCCGAGAACGAGAGTCACGACCTGCCAGAAGTGCATCCGCACCGGCGATCTTGAGAATGTCGGCAAAACAGCCCGCCACGGCACTTTCTTCGAGATGCTGGGCAATTTCTCATTTGGAGATTATTTCAAGAAAGAAGCTATTCCGTGGGCATGGGAGTTCCTCACAGAGCGCGTGGGGCTTGATCCGGAACGTCTCTATCCGTCAGTGTATCTTGATGATGATGAGTCATATAATATCTGGCTTAATGATATGCATATCCCGGCTGAGCGTATATACAAGTTCGGCAAGGAAGATAATTTCTGGGAGCACGGGTCAGGCCCCTGCGGTCCCTGCTCTGAAATATATTATGATCGCGGACCCGAGTTCGGCAATGGCCCTGAGGATGTAATGGGCGGCGAAGGCGACCGTTACATGGAAGTCTGGAACATTGTTTTCTCGCAGTTCAACAATGACGGTCACGGCAACTATACAGATCTGATCCACAAGAATATTGATACCGGCATGGGTCTTGAAAGACTCGCAGTTGCTGTCCAGAATGTGGGTTCGATTTTTGATGTCGATACAATAAAGGCTCTCCGCGATCATGTCTGCTCGCTTGCGGGCGGTATCGCCTATGAAACTGGTTCTACATATGACACTGATGTTTCCGTCCGTATCATTGTTGACCATATTCGTTCCACGACATTTATGATTTCAGATGGAATTATGCCGTCGAATGAAGGGCGAGGATATGTTTTGCGCAGGATCATCCGCCGTGCGGTACGCCACGGCCGTAAGCTTGGAATCAAGGGCTCGTTCCTTCCGGAGCTCGCTGTAACTGTTATTGATGGCTCAAAGGGCGGATATCCGGAGCTTGAGGAGAAAAAGGATTTCATCCTCAATGTAATCAGGCAGGAAGAAGAGAAGTTCGAGAAAACATTTGAGCAGGGTCTCGAGATTCTCGAAAACATGGAGACAGAGCTTGAGTCGAGCGGCTCCAGGGAATTATCAGGTGATAACGCATTCAAGCTTTATGATACTTTCGGATTCCCGCTTGATTCCACCAGGGAAATTCTCGAAGAAAAAGGTTTCACAGTAGATGAAGCCGGTTTTGAAAAGGCTATGAAGATCCAGAAAGACACAGCGCGCAAAGCCCGCAAGGTATCAAATTACATGGGAGCGGATGCGACTGTCTATGAGAGCATGGATCCGAAGATCACATCCCTTTTCAATGGATATGACAGTATCACTGAAGATTCGAAGATCGTCGCTATGGCTGCACTTTACCCCACGGATTCATCAGAGGAGAACGCTGTTGCCGAGGCACTTTCTGATGGTCAGACAGGCGCGATCATAACAGCTGAAACTCCGTTCTACGGAACTATGGGCGGCCAGGTCGGAGACACTGGCGTCATCGAGAATGAGAACGGTACATTTGAAGTGACAGATACGCTTCATGTCGCCGGATCAAAGATAGCTCATGTTGGCAGAGTGACTCGCGGAATGTTCAAGCTCGGAGACACAGTCACACTTAAGGTCGACGAGAAGACGAGGCTCGCTACCTGCCGCAATCACTCAGCTACACATTTGCTGCAGAAGGCACTTAGAGAAGTGCTCGGCACACATGTAGAGCAGTCGGGTTCATATCAGGATGCCGGAAGGACACGTTTTGACTTCTCGCATTTCAAAGCGATGACACCTGAAGAAATAAAGAAGGTCGAAGATATCGTCAATGAGGAAATAGCTGATGCTCTTCCTGTCGAGACCGATATCATGGGGATCGATGACGCGAAGAAGTCTGGAGCTATGGCGCTCTTCGGTGAGAAATACGGAGATAAGGTCCGTGTTGTCAGAATGGGAGACTTCTCAAAGGAACTCTGCGGCGGAACTCATGTTTCGAATACTTCTGTTATAGGGCAGTTCAAGATTCTTTCAGAGAGCGGCGTCGCAGCCGGTGTCCGCAGGATCGAAGCCATAACTGGCGATAATGTGAAGAAGTATTACGAGGATGTCGAGAAAAAGCTTGAAGATGCATCTGAAATTCTGAAGGCCACACCTGATACAGTAAGTGAGCACATTAAGAAGCTTCAGGAAGAACTTAAGGCTGTAAAGAGTGAGAATGAAGCGCTGAAGAGCCGTCAGGCGAGCGAATCACTCGGTGATGCAATGGACAAGGTAACTGATATAGGCGGCATTTCATTCCTTGCAGCATCTGTTGACAATGTCGATATGAACGGGCTTCGAGAGCTCGGTGATAAATTAAGGACAAAACTTGAAGCAGTCGCTGCCAAGAAGTCTGCGGACGGAGCTGCATCAAACGGTGTCGTGATAATGCTTATGTCAGCTGCTGACGGTAAGGTTTCTCTTATGGCCATGGCTGATGACAATGCCATATCGCACGGAGCTCACGCAGGCAATCTTGTCAAAGGCATCGCAGGACTTGTAGGCGGTGGCGGCGGCGGACGTCCCAACATGGCACAGGCCGGCGGCAAGAATCCCGCAGGAATTCCGGACGCACTCAAGGCCGCACCTGACTGCCTTGCCGGGATGGTGAAGTAATATTTTTCCTTGACGCGAGGTTTTGCAGAGGTTATAATTCTTTTCGTGTGTAAGAACTAAATTCACATAAAAACCCAATCAGTCATATACCTGAAGGGACTGAAGGGAGGGTAGAAGATATGTCAAGCGTAATAGTAAAAGAGAATGAGACTCTGGACAGTGCACTCCGCCGCTTTAAGAGAAGCTGCGCAAAGGCAGGCATCCAGCAGGAAATCCGCAAGAGAGAGCATTACGAGAAGCCTAGCGTCAGACGCAAGAAGAAGTCAGAGGCTGCAAGGAAGCGCAAGTACAAATGATTTTCTGCATTAGTTACAAATGAGAGCAAAGCCCTTGGTTTATAATAAATCAAGGGCTATTTTTATAGGCTGCAATGCGAACGGTAATACTTGTTCGCATAGTAGGATTGTGCGTTGCACAATCCTACAGATTGGGTGTTTTTATGAGAGTATTTCTGATCATATTCGGCTGTTTTGTCGCATTTAATCTGATAATGATGATGATCGACAGTAACCGTCTGGTCACAAGACAATATAGAATAGTCTCTTCAAAACTCAGACGCTGTCACAGGTTTGTTTATCTGACGGATCTTCACGGCAAGCAGTTCGGAAAGGATGACGCAAAGCTTGTAGAGAAAATCAGACTGGCAAAGCCTGATTTTATTCTGATTGGCGGGGATATGATAGTGCGCGCAGATTCAGACCCGGACAGCACAAAGTGGTATGATTCAGTCGTATCGCTGATCAGGCAGCTTGCTGCCGAATTTCCGGTCTTCTGTGTCAACGGAAATCACGAACTCAGACTTGAGAAACCTTATCCATTTGACCATTTTGACGGCGAGTGTTACAGGATTTATACTGAGCAGTTGTGTGAAGCAGGTGCCAGAGTATCTCGTAATGAGAGAATAAGACTTTCAGACATCACGGGAAATTCTGAAGATAACGATGTTGAACTATACAGCTTTGAACCTGATCATTGTATTTATAACAAGTTCGTAACGCACACAATAAACGTGGCTTATGTAAAGGAAAGACTGGGAGACAAGCCGGAACAGGGCGGATTCTCACTTGTTTTGTCTCATCATCCCAAGCACTTCGATGCATTGGCCGCATGGGGCGCCGATGCGGTAATATCCGGGCATTGTCACGGCGGTTGCCTGAGGCTTCCATATATTGGTGGCGTGATTTCGCCGGATCCGGAGCTGTTCCCGCGTTATTCTGGTGGAATGTATGTGCTGGATGAAGAAAATTCTGCTGAAGGCAGCGGCAGCACAGAAGATAATGCCAACACAGAAGATCATGACATTAAATGCCGCGGCAAACGCATCTTCCCGAAAGACAATTTCCTCGGACTCGGCAGGAAACTTGAAAACGGAGAGAGAGACGCTGGAGAATGCAGACTTGATTCTGGAACCACATCAGCTTATTCTGAAAAATCAGACGGCTCAAATCCTGGAGATGGGCACTGCTCTGTCATGATCCTCAGCTGTGGGACAGGTATGCATACGATCCCGGCCAGGATTTTCAATCCATGCGAAATTTCGGTAATAGAACTTATTCCGGAGAAAGGAACAAAGTAAATCTATGGCGATTCCTGTTAAACTTCAGGCTTTTGAAGGCCCGCTGGACCTCCTGCTGCATCTGATCGACATCAACAAGATCGATATTTATGACATACCCATTGTGACAATAACGGATCAATATCTTGAATATGTCAGGGATATGGGCGAAGCCGACATGAATGTCACAAGTGAATTCATGGTGATGGCTGCGACGCTTCTCGACATAAAATGCAAAATGCTCCTTCCGCCTGAAAAGGATGAAGAGGGCAACGACGTCGACCCCAGAGATGAGCTTGTTGAGAAACTTCTTGAATACAAAACATATAAATACATGAGTTATGCTCTCAGTGAGCGTGAGAAGGATGCGTCTTTCAATTATTACAGAGAGCGCAGACTTCCTAAAGAAGTACAGGAATTTGTGCCTCCGATCGATTACGACGAGCTTATAGGGACCAAAACACTTCTTACACTTCAGAATATATATCAGGATGTTTTGCAGAGAGCGGACGACCGGGTCGATCCGATAAGAAGTAAATTCGGGAACATCGAAAAAGAAGCGATAGACATGGGCTCGAAAGTCTTGTTTGTGAAAGCCTATCTCATACATAATCCGAAGACTGATTTCAGGTCGCTCCTCGAGGAGCAGAAGAGCAAAGAAGAGATCATAGTAACATTTCTGATAATGCTGGAGCTTATGAAGACCGGTGTCATACACATAGAACAGGACGAAACATTCGGCAGAATAAACGTCAGCGTCATTGATACTGAGAAGCTCAAGAACATGAGTATCGGCGAATTTACAGGTGAAGCTGAAAGGGACGAGGAGCAGAACATACAGGAAACGCAGGAGCCGCTTCTTAATAATGGAGGAACAGATGGAACTTAAACAGGCAATGGCAGCCACAGAAGCCATTCTTTTTGCGATGTGAGATTCAGTGGAGATCTCTGATCTCTCTAAAGCACTGGAGATGGGCGATGACGACACCGGCCGCGTAATAGCGGCTCTGGAAAACAAATATGATTCGGAAGATTCAGGAATAAGAATAGTGCGTCTTGATAAGGCAGTACAGCTCACGACAAAGACGGAACTGTATGATTACCTTATAAAGATCGCATCGGCACCGCAGAAACCGAAGCTTACGGATACTGTTCTTGAAACACTTTCCATCATCGCCTACAAGCAGCCTGTGACTAAGGCTGAGATCGAAGTCATCCGCGGTGTGAACTCTGACTTTTCAGTGGACAGACTCATAACTTATGGTCTCATTCAGGAACTCGGCCGCAAGGATGCGCCCGGAAGACCCATACTGTTTGGTACTACTGAGCAGTTCCTTCGATCCTTCGGCGTAAAATCCATAGCAGATCTCCCCACTCCGGGCGAGGAGAAACTTGAAGAATTCAAGACTCAGGCCGAGGAGGAAGCCGACTCAAAACTGGGCATCTGACCATTTAGCGCCTGTATAAGAGTCACTAGTGAGCAGTAACTTTGCTCGAACACGATCATAATTAGTTTATGATTTCTGTTGTCGCAGACTACCTGATTATGTTATACTTGCCGATAGCACAATTACGGAAATATTCATGGGTTCCGTTAATTATTTATCCAATAATTTTTACAGATGGAGGTCAATATGAGCAGTTCTTCAAAAGCGAGCATAAGAATCACTTCTTTGCTCGATGAAAACAGTTTCGTTGAGATCGGCGCACGTGTTTCGGCGCGTTCTACCGACTTCAATTTGAAACCGGATCAGGCGCCATCCGACGGTGTTATAACCGGTTACGGCGTCATTGATGGAAACCTTGTCTATGTTTACAGCCAGGATTCTTCAGTCCTCGGCGGTTCCGTAGGCGAGATGCATGCGAAAAAGATTGCTAAGCTTTACGATCTTGCGATCCGCACAGGTTCACCCATCATTGGTTTTGTCGATTCCACAGGCATCCGCCTTCAGGAATCAACAGATGCTCTTGAAGCTATCGGAACGATTTATGCAAAACAAGCTGAAGCTTCAGGTGTTATCCCTCAGATCACCGCAGTTTTCGGTACATGCGGCGGCGGTCTGTCAATTCTGCCTGCAATGAGCGACTTCTCATTCATGGCTGATGACGCTAAACTCTTTGTCAATTCACCCAATGCAATCAAAGGCAATTATGAAGAGAAGAACGACACAGCAAGCGCTAAGGCAAAGGCAGAGTCAGGCAATGCTGACGCTACAGGATCAGAGGACGAGATAATCGCTGAGATCCGCACACTGGTAGGACTTCTTCCATGCAACAATGAAGATACTGCTTTCGCTGATTGCGAAGATGATCTCAATCGCGCAAGTTCAAATGTTGCATCAGGCAAGGCTGATCCGGCAGTTGTGGCTGCAGATATCGCTGATGACGGTCTCTTCTTTGAAGTTAAGAGAGCATTTGCGCCTGAAATGGTAGCAGGACTCGTCAGACTCAACGGTACTACAACAGGTATTGTCGCTAACAGAACTGCAAGGTTCGATGAGAGCGGCAAGAAGAGCGCTGAATATGATTCAGTTCTCACACCTGCAGGATGCGACAAGGCAACTAAGTTCGTAAGCTTCTGTGACGCATTCAACATTCCTGTCATCACACTTACAAATGTCACTGGTTTTGCATCATGCGAATGCTGCGAGAAGAAGATCGCAGGTGCTGCGGCAAAACTCGCATTTGCTTTTGCTGATGCTGATGTTCCGAAGATCAATGTTGTTATCGGAAACGCTATGGGAAGTGCATACAATGTCATGAATTCCAAGGGCATCGGCGCTGATCTCACAATAGCTCTTCCTGATTCAAAGATCGGCATCATGGACGCAAAGCTGGCGGCTTCTATAATAGCAGACGGCAAGAGCGCTGATGAAGTTGCAGATACGGCAAAGAAGTTCGACGCTCTGCAGAACAGCGTAGATTCAGCAGCATCCCGTGGATATATAGACGAGATCGTCAATCCTGAGGATCTTCGCAAGTACCTTATCGGTGCTGTAGAAATGCTTTATACAAAACAGGCAATTGTCGAGAAAAAGCACGGCACAGTCTGATAAATGTTAATATTATTATCCACTAAGGAGACACAGAAAAATATGAAAAAACGGTTATCCATTCTGGCAGCTGTGATCGCCTGTGTCCTGAGTTTCGGTGTTCTTGCAATGCCTGTGGCGGCAGCCGGCACATATGACGGGCTTGATGAAGCAACAGCCATTCAGTATGGCCAGCA
>JAAZDA010000298.1 GCA_012512995.1 Clostridiales bacterium
GCGTAGGAGCTATCAATGAATCAGATGTCACGCTTGCTTCCGCATCAAATGCGGTCATAATCGGATTTAACGTAAGACCTGATCCCATGGCTAAGGGAATGGCTGAGCGTGAGGGCGTAGATGTAAGGCTATATAAGGGCATCTACGAGGCAATTGAGGCCGTAGCTGCTGCACTTAAGGGAATGGAAGCTCCGGTATATGAGGAACAGGTTACAGGACATGCTGAGATACGCCAGATATTCAAGGCTTCTCAGGTTGGAAATATCGCGGGCTCATCTGTACTCGACGGCGCTATACGCCGCGGCTGCAAGGTGAGGGTCACGAGAGGCAAAGACAAGGTGTTCGAGGGCGATCTTGCATCACTCAAGAGATTCAAGGATGATGCCAAGGAAGTCAAGGAAGGCTTCGAATGCGGACTTGTTTTTGATGGCTTTGATAATATACAGGTCGGCGATTTGGTGGAAGCGTACGAGATGGTTCAGGTTACAGGCGACAAAGCAACCGCTATAAAGGCTGAGCGCGCGGCAAAGAGAAAAGCTGACGCTGCGGCTGCTGCTGCGGCACTTGAAGCCAAGGATAAGGACAAGGCCTGAGTATGAAGAAGAACAGTGTAAAGAACAGGAGAGTCAACGATGAAGTAATGCGTTCACTCTCAGAAATAATAAGAAATGTCAAGGATCCAAGGGTAAGCCCGTTCACAAGTATTCTCGAGTGTGAGGTGGCTCCTGATCTCAAAACATGTAAGATATTTGTCAGCGTTCTCGGTTCGGATGAGGACGCAAAACAAACGCTCGAGGGTCTGAACAGTGCGAAGGGGTTTATACGCAGTGAACTTGCAAGAGATGTAAACCTGCGTATAACGCCTGAACTGAGATTCATCATTGATGATTCGATAACATACGGTGTTGAGATGTCAAGGAAGATCGATGATGTAATTGCGGCGGACGAAGCAGCTGAAAAGGCCAGACTTAAGAATACTGACTAGCCGATCAGAGTGTGGAACAGCCGCATATGAGGTAAAGTAAAATTTGAAAATATTTGAAGAAATCGGAAATGCAAAAACAATAGCTATAAGTGGGCACCTGGATCCGGACGGAGATGCAATAGGCGCGTCTGTCGGACTTTTGCTGTTCCTTAAAAAGGCACTTCATGATGTGAGGATTGATGTTTTATCAGGCAATGTGAAGGATTCACTCAAAAGATATATGCCAAATGTCAACGACATTTGTTTTGACGGAATAAGCGATGTTGAGAAGTATGATGTATTCATTATGCTCGATACGGCGGATGACAGACTGGGAAATGCGACAGAGTACTATAATAACGCTGTGAAGAAGATCAATATCGATCATCACGAAAGCAACAGTGGCTGCGGCGATGTTTCATATATAAAGCCTGACGTAAGCAGCACATCGGAACTTATATATGATATTATCGAAGACAGCGTTCTCCCGGACGGGAGGAAGGGCAGTGAGCTAATAGATGAAGATATTGCGCGTGCACTGTATATTGGGATCATAACCGATACAGGTGTATTCAAGTATTCTAATACATCTGAGAGAACAATGCAGGTCGGCGGAAGGCTGATGACATATCTTAAGACTATCGAGCCGGGCACACTGATCGATAATATTTTTTATGCGAAGAGTTACATCCAGAACCAGATCCTCGGACGTGCTCTCCTTGAGAGCATGCTCTTCAGGGATGGGACATGCATAGTCAGCGTTCTTGATGAGAAAACAATGGATTTCTATCATGTGGATGGCAAGGATACGGATGGTATCGTAAGCCAGCTGATGTTGACAGAAGGCGTGAAGATCGCTATTTTCCTTCATGAGATCAAGCCGATGACATATAAGGTGAGTCTTCGTTCCGATGGGTCAGTAAATGTTGCAGCCATAGCTTCTTTCTACGGTGGGGGCGGGCATGATCGTGCCGCCGGCTGCACTATAAATGCACCATATCACGACATAATCAACAATATTTCAGACAGTATAGATATTCAGCTGGCAGGAAAACAGGAGAACAAGTAGTATCAATAGTTACGGGGAACTTACTGCCTGATAAGTCTGACCGCAGAGCAGATCCGGTAGGGAAATGGTACAGAAATTGCTGAATGGAATGATAATTATACGCAAGGAGCCGGGATACACTTCAAATGATGTAGTGGCAAAGCTCCGCGGAATCCTGCATATGAAGAAAATTGGACATACAGGGACACTTGATCCGGATGCGGAGGGAGTGTTGCCTGTATGTCTTGGCAATGCGACAAAACTTGTTGATCTCATCGCGGATCGTGACAAGGAATATGTGGCGGTCATGAAGCTGGGAGTGACGACAGATACAGGTGATCTCTCAGGAAATTCAAGTGTTTTGACAGAGGTTGCGGAGACTGTGATAAAGTCTGAGATTTCCGAAAGTGAAGTCCGCGATGTATGCCAGTCATTTGTCGGAGAATATGATCAGATACCGCCGATGTATTCAGCACTTAAGGTGAACGGACGCAAGCTCTGCGACCTGGCACGCAGTGGTGTTACGGTGGAACGCAAAGCAAGAAGAGTTCATATTTACGAGCTTGAAGTCCGTTCTGTGGAGCTGCCGTTCATAACCATAAGTGTCAGATGTTCTAAGGGTACATACATAAGAACACTCTGTGAAGACATCGGAAACCAACTGTGTGTTACAGATGTGCCGGCTGGCGGGAACGCAGATACTGCGGTAGGTGCCGCAATGCAGCATCTGACAAGAACAAGAGTCGGTCAGTTCAGGCTCGAGGATGCGCTCACGCTTGGCGAAGTCGAGGAACTGATGAGCAGCGGCAATGATTCATATGAGCGCATACGCAGTCATATTCTGCCGGTCGAGAACTTTTTTTCTGACTGCCCCGGTATAATGACAAAGCCGGAGACGGACAGCAGACTCCTGAACGGCAACACGCTGATAGCTGAGGATCTGGCGGAAGATACGGTAAAGAAGAGTGGCGGGAATAAAATGTTTTGCCGTGATGAAACTGACGGCAATAAGCCAGTCAGATACAGAGCCTTTGATTCCACAGGACAGTTCCGCGCCGTATATCTGTATGACAGCAGCGATGGAATATATCGCAGTGAGAAGATGTTTTTGTAAGTCAGGATTTTGTATGGAAATCATAAGTGGAAAAACTCAATTTCAGATTCCGGTCAAGACGGCTGTAGCTATAGGCAAGTTCGATGGCGTCCACCTGGGACACAGGCGTCTTATTGAGGCATTGATGCGCAAAAAGGCGCAGGGTCTTGCCGCGGCAATCTTTACGTTTGACCCGTCGCCTGCTGTTTTCTTTGCGCCTGACGGATATGTCAGAGAATTGTCCACAAAAGAAGAAAAGAGACTTTTGTTCGGCAGCATCGGAATCGATTATCTTGTCGAGTTCCCGCTGACATGGGAGACGGCATCGACAGAGCCTGAGATTTTTGTAAAAAAGTATCTTGCGAGTCAGATGAATGCAGGACACATTGTTGCAGGTGATGACCTCTCGTTTGGAAGAGGTGGCGCCGGTAATTTTGTTTTGCTCGATTCCATGTCTGATGACCTGGGCTTTACCACTGAAGAAATATCAAAGGTAAGAAAGAACGGCATAGTGATCAGTTCAAGCTATGTACGTGAGCTTGTTGAGGCAGGACGTATGGAGGAAGCGGAAGAATTTCTCGGCACGCCATACAGTGTTCTTGGAGAGATCGTCCATGGTAATGAAATCGGGCGCACGCTCGGAATTCCTACACTTAATCAGGTGCCAACGGCAAATAAGCTCCTGCCACCTTTCGGTGTGTATTACTCTGATGTTACGTTTATCAAATCTACCGGGGACGCCGGGAATGACGCCTTTACAAGATATGGCGGAACTGAGACCGCTGGCAGGACTTTCCACGGAATGACCAACATCGGGGTCAAACCTACAATAAAGAAGGAACTCGCACCAGGTCAGAAACCGGCCGTAACGGTCGAGACATACC
>JAAZDA010000299.1 GCA_012512995.1 Clostridiales bacterium
ATATAATGTGGAAGACTGCGGATGGTGTGTCATTGAAAAACATCGAATAATCAAGTAAAAGATGATTAAGGCATTGGAGGTGAAGCCGCGTGGCACAGAAAAATCGTACATACCTTGCAATAGACCTCAAGTCGTTTTATGCCTCCGTGGAGTGTGTCGAGCGCGGGCTTGACCCTTTGACCACTAACCTCGTGGTCGCTGACGCCAGTCGGACAGAGAAGACTATCTGCCTCGCGGTATCGCCGTCACTCAAGGCATACGGGATACCCGGACGCGCCCGCTTATTTGAAGCCGTCCAAAAGGTTAAAGAGGTAAATTCCCAGCGACAGCGCAATGCGCCCGGTCGAAAGTTCACCGGCGAATCCTACGATGCCACGAAGCTGAAGACCTCGCCGGAGCTGGCCGTTTCGTATATCACCGCTCCGCCGCAGATGGCGCACTATATGGAAGTCAGCATCCAGATTTATCAAATCTACCTGAAGTATGTCGCGCCGGAGGATATCCACGTTTATTCGATAGACGAGGTTTTCATTGACGCCACCAGCTACCTGAATACCTACAAGTTAACGCCGCGTGAGATGACAATGATGCTGATACAGGATGTACTGAAGAACACCGGAGTAACGGCGACCGCCGGTATCGGCACAAACCTCTTTCTTGCGAAAATCGCAATGGATATACAGGCAAAGCACATCGCGCCCGGCAAGGACGGCGTTCGCATAGCCGAGCTCGACGAGATGAGCTATCGGCGGTTGCTTTGGACGCACACGCCTCTCACCGACTTTTGGCGCGTCGGCAGAGGTTACTCCACAAAGCTCGAAGCCAACGGTATGTACACGATGGGTGATGTAGCTCGTCGCTCCATCAATGACGAGACGTCGCTGTATAAGCTGTTTGGCATCAACGCGGAGCTGCTGATAGACCACGCTTGGGGCTGGGAACCTTGTACTATTGAAGAAATTAAAGCCTATAAGCCGAGTACAAACAGCGTCAGCTCCGGGCAGGTGCTCCAATGCCCCTATCCATACGATAAGGCGAAGCTGATCGTCAGAGAAATGACCGACCTGCTCGTTCTGGATTTGGTGAGCAAACGGCTTGTCACAGACCAGATAGTGTTGAACATCGGGTACGATATTGAAAATCTTACCGACCCGAAGATAAGCCGTGACTACCACGGTGAAGTTACCACCGACCACTACGGGCGTAAGATACCAAAGCAGGCGCACGGCTCCGCAAATATCGGACGGCAGACGTCGTCCACCATCTTCATTATGAAAGCCGTCATGGAGCTTTTCGACCGTATCGTCGATAAAAACCTGCTCGTCCGGCGTATCAACGTCACGGCGTGTCACCTCGTTGGAGAGGACACAGTTCAAGAAAGCACTGGCTATGAGCAGCTCGACCTGTTTACCGATTATGATGCGCTGAAAAATGAACAAGCCGAAGAGGACGCCGCATTGGAGCGTGAGCGTCACATCCAAGATGCAATCATCACGCTGCGCGAGAAGTATGGCAAAAACGCGGTGCTCAAGGGTATGAATCTCGAAGAGGGCGCGACGACCATTTCCCGCAACAAGCAGATCGGTGGGCATAAGGCGTAGTTGCTCGACAAATCAGTATTTGAAAGGTAATGCAAATAATGAAGTTCAGAAAAATCAGTTTGCAGGATTGGAAACGGCGAGAGCAGTTTGAGCATTACTGTTCTACTGTTCCCTGTACTTACAGTATGACGGTGAAACTCGATATAACCAATGCTGTTAATGCCAGGCAAAAGCTGTATCCAACAATGCTGCACGCACTTTCGAGAACAGTCAACAGTCATGAGGAATTCAGAACCGCTATTGATGCGGACGGAGCCTTAGGTGTGTTTGATGTTATGTACCCTTGTTATACGGTATTTCATAAAGAAACGGAAACATTTTCCAATATCTGGACTCGCTTTGATGAGGACTACAATCAATTCCTCGCCGCATATCTGGATGACATTGCAAAGTATGGTGATGTGGCGAAAATGAATGCGAAGCCGAATGCACCCGCTAACACCTTCCCCGTTTCCATGATTCCGTGGGAAAGCTTTGACGGATTTAACCTGAATCTGCAAAAAGGCTACGACTACCTGATTCCCATATTCACGCTTGGAAAGTACTATCAGGAAAACGGTTGTACATATATCCCTCTGGCGATCCAAGTCCATCATGCTGTCTGCGATGGATTCCATGTTTGCCGATTTATCAGTGAACTGCGTGAATATTTTCAAGGCTGAATTTCCGTTTATCATTGCGATTACGAAAGCAACCCGTAGCACGTCAAATCCGGATTTGCGAAGGAGATAATATGCTCATATCACATCTAAAACTGACAATATAGAGTATTTGTTGTGCCATACAAATAAACGTATTGAACACAGACAGCACACCATCAATAACAGGAGTAAAAATATGATTCTATATTTTACAGGTACGGGGAACAGCGAATATGTGGCGAATCACATAGGCAGAGAAACCGGGGACGATGTCCAGCCGGTCATGATGCGGATCAGGAACAGGGACTATTCGGAAATTTTGTCGGATAATCCGTGGATTGTGTGCTCACCGACCTATGGCTGGCAGCTGCCGCATCTTCTTCGGGACTGGCTGAGCCGTGTTCGGCTCGAGGGGAATAACAAGATTTGTTTTGTGATGACCTGCGGCGGAGAAATCGACAACGCGGCAAAATACAATAAACTGCTTGCCGCAAAGATGAAGTTGGAGTATATGGGTACGGCGCAGATCATCATGCCGGAAAACTACATTGCAATGTTCGATACACCGAATGAGGACAAGGCAAGGCAGATCATCAATCAGGCGGAACCATCCATTAACATAGTCATAGAGAATATTAAGAGTGGCAGCGCCATTGAATCGCCTAAAACCGGAATTGTCGGAAAAACAAAAAGCAGTATTATAAATTCTATATATTACCCGCTGCTCATTCACTCGAAGAAATTTTATGTGAAGGACATCTGCATCGGCTGCGGACTCTGCGAAAGGATCTGTCCTCTTGGAGCAATTACCATGAAAAACGGAAAGCCCATATGGAATGGCTCCTGTACACACTGTATGGCCTGTATCTGCC
>JAAZDA010000300.1 GCA_012512995.1 Clostridiales bacterium
CCTTCTTGCTGTTCTTGCTGAATCCATAGCAACATTACCACCGCCGACCACGACAGCCTTCTTAGCATGATAGATCGGTGTTCTGGAATCATCTTTATAAGCATGCATGAGGTTACTTCTTGTAAGATACTCATTGGCTGAGAACACGCCCATGGCCTGCTCCCCGGGAATATGCATGAACTTTGGAAGACCTGCGCCTGATCCTATATAGACGGCGTCAAAACCTTCTTTATCCATTAGATCATCAATAGATACGGATCTGCCTATGATGACATCTGTTTCGATCTTTACACCAAGAGACCTGACATTATCGATCTCTTTATCAACTACCTTTTCTTTAGGAAGACGGAACTCAGGAATGCCGTAACTCAGGACACCGCCTGCCTTGTGAAGAGCCTCGAAGATCGTGACATCGTAACCCAGTTTTGCAAGGTCAGATGCGCATGCAAGTCCTGAAGGACCTGATCCTATGACAGCGACTTTCTTTCCGTTCTTTACTGATGCCTTTTCGGGCATGACTCCAAGTTCTCTTGCAGAATCCGCTACATACCTTTCAAGTTTACCGATAGAGACAGCCTCGCCTTTTATTCCGCGGATGCATTTTCCTTCGCACTGCGTCTCCTGCGGACAGACACGACCACAGACAGCAGGAAGTGTTGATGATTTACCTATAACAGCAGCTGCACCCTTAACATCACCGGCTTTTACCTGTGCAATAAAACCAGGAATGTCAATCTCAACAGGGCACCCTGTCACACACATCGGGTTCTTGCAGTTAAGGCACCTTGATGCCTCAGCTTCTGCCTCTTCTTTGTTATAACCAAGACATACTTCTTCAAAATTTGTGGCTCTCACGGCAGGATCCTGCTCGCGGACCGGTATCTTTTTCATCATATCCATGATTTTTCTCCTTAGGCAAAATGGGTCAAGACCCAGCATCATAACAAACTATCTGATCACTGGCACATTCCGCATCCGCCGTGATGAGTTTCAGCTTCCTGTGCTTCGAGCATGGCGCGTCCTTCTTCTGTTTTATATAACTTCATACGCTGCATTGCCTGATCAAAATCGACTTCATGACCGTCGAATTCAGGGCCGTCGACACAGGCAAACTTAACTTCGTTTCCGACAATAAGCCTGCATGCACCGCACATACCTGTTCCATCGACCATGATCGGATTCATTGAAACGATGGTGGGGATGCCAAGCTGTTTTGTGAGCTTACATACGAACTTCATCATTATCATAGGGCCTATGGCTACGCACAGGTCATAACGTTTTCCTTCATCATAGAGATCCTGTATGACTTTTGTGACCATTCCGCTTCTGCCATATGATCCGTCATCTGTTGTAACATACAGATTTCCGGCGACAGACTTCATTTTATCTTCCATTATGACTATATCTTTACTCTTTGCGCCCTCGATCGCATCAGCAAGCACACCGTGCTCCTTAAGCCACTTAAGCTGTGGATATACCGGGGCAGTCCCAACTCCGCCGGCGACATAGACGATCTTCATTTTCTTCAGTTCTTCAGGATCTTTCTCTGTAAGTTCTGACGGCCTTCCAAGAGGACCTACAACATCATGAAAACTATCACCTGCTTCTAAAAGTGACATCCTGAGTGTTTCAGATCCGATCGGCTGAAATACAATTTCAACTGTTCCCTTTTCTTTGTCATAATCGCATATCGTCAGCGGAATTCTCTCGCCGTCTTCATCGACTCTGACTATGAGGAACTGACCAGGCATTGCATTAGCTGCAACACGGGGCGCCTCTACGACCATACAGAAAATATTGGCAGATAGTTTTTCTTTACTGAGAATCCTGAACATTTCATTGACCTCCTATGGTTTATGAACATGTCAATTTTAGTTGAATTTTATACCATATGCAACCGTACAAATATAGCCTGACATTATATCAGCCTAATTGAGAAAGAGTACCGTTTCTTTCATCGAAGATATTAACAGTGAAATTTGTGAGATTGACCGCGAAAGAGCGGCCGGTCGAAGCACTGTTCCCGTTAATGTCTGTTATTGTTTCACTGTAAATATAAAAGTTGCCATAACTTCCTATCTGATTTGTTTTGACATATGAATAACTGTATTTTGAAGTGCTTCCCGTTATTGTACCGTCAGTGGCGGCGAGTTCACCGTTCCTGATAAGAGCTACAATGATGTAATTAGGACCGTCATTCTTTGAGAGAGAGGATGATGGAGAATAGTTGTATGTATATGTTACGATCTCGCTTGAGACTTCATCATCAGTGATCACTGCAAATCTGTACGTCGAGCTTCCGACAGGCATGGATATGGGAGCAGTGTACATTTCTGAATCTGTTGTCGGATCAGTGCCGTCTGTTGTGTAATAGACCTCACCCTTTTCAGGCTCCTCAACGTATATCAGTGTCGGTGACGTATAACTTCCTGATTCCGTGGTGACTTCAGGAGCGTCCGGTATGGAAACGCCCACTATATACTGACCGGAAGTTACGCCGCTGCTGACACCATAACGGTTTACAACTATTGCAGAAACGCTGAATTCACCGTCAGTAAGCTCTATGGGCTTATTGTATAAGTGTGAAGATGTAGTAGGCGTTGTGCCATCTGTAGTGTAGAATATTGATCCGTTACATGACGAGTTAATGGAAATATGTACTATGTCATCATAGTCCCCGGATGGAATATCAAACACAGGATCAGAGATCATATAATCCCTGAACGAATCTGTTACTTTCTGATTGCTGCATTTATCAAGCAGTGTTGCTATTTCTGAATAATTTCCGGCAGAAGTGTAAATGTCCACCACTTTTCCGTAAACGCTGACTTCATCATCATCAGACAAAGCCGTGTCATTAAGGTATGGCGTCAGAGTAGTTATTGCTGCATCGATGCGTCCGCCCCTGTTCTGATAATCAGCCTTCTGAATTACAAGGTCAATATCTTTATCCCCGTTCTTTTCAGAGATGGCAAGAGCCTTGTTTATCATTTCAACAGATTTATCATAATCTCCGGCTGCTGATGCTTTATAAGCTTCACCGACATAATAGGATTTCGAATTTATTCTTGAATACAGGAAAAAGATTATAAGGGCTCCGACAGAAACCGAGGTGACCAGTAAGGCAATCAGAATATGTATAAGATGCCTGTGACGGGCTTCTTTTTCTTCAAGTACCTTTTGTTTTGCCGCATCAATCTGTTCCTGACGCTTTATTGCTTCAGTGATCTCGGTCATGTTCTCTGAGATCTTCTCCTGAACTGAATCAAATTCAGGAACTATGTGGATCTCATGGCCGCAGTTTTCACAATATAGTTTTCCATCGGGAATTTCATTCCCGCAGTTGGGACATTTCATATAAACACCTGCTCCCGGTCAAAACAAGCATCAGATTCTGTGCTGTATCTTAAGCGCTTCAAGACAATTTGTCATAAGCATTGCAATAGTCATTGGACCGACTCCGCCAGGTACAGGTGTTATTGCACTGCAGTGAGGCAATACATCATCAAAATCCACATCGCCGCAGAGCTTGCCGTTCTCATCTCTGTCCATGCCGCAGTCAATAACAACGGCGCCTTCTTTAATGTAATCGGAATTGAACATTTTGGCTTTTCCAGTAGCAGTAATGAGGATGTCAGCTCTTCTGCAGACAGCCTTAAGATCAGCTGTTCTTGAATGAGCAACTGTAACTGTCGCGTTCTCTCTGAGCATGAGCATGGCCATTGGCTTTCCAACTATGTTGGATCTTCCGGCGATCACACATTCTTTTCCGCTGGCTGAAATGCCGCTTCTCTTAAGAAGCTGGATTATGCCGGCAGGAGTGCATGACACGAATCCCGGTATGCCGATACTGAGCGCTCCTACACTCTGAGGATGGAAACCGTCCACATCCTTTGAAGGAAGGATGGCTTCGATGACCTTCTGCTCATTTATATGTCCCGGCAGAGGAAGCTGCACAAGAATACCGTTGACTTCATCATTGCTGTTGAGATCATCAATAAGCTTCAGGAGTTCTTCTTCCGATGTCGTTTCTGGCAGTTCGTATGAGAGTGATTTTATTCCACAGTATTCGCAGGCTTTTTTCTTATTGCGAACGTATACTGCAGAAGCCTGATCATTGCCTACAAGAACGACGGCAAGACTTGTTTCTATCCCCTTCTCTTTAAGTTTTCCTGTCTCTTCTCTGATCTCATCCCTGATCTCAAGGGAGATTTTCTTCCCATCAATTATTAAAGCCATTAGGACCCACTTTCCGCATCCCTTCATCGGGACTGCAAACTACACACCGTTCTCTTCAATGTAACTTTCAAAATCGCTCTTGCTCATCAGTACATTTCTTGGCTTGGTTCCTTCTTCCTCGGCAACAACGCCCGCTTCACAGAGCTGGTCCATTATTCTTGCGGCTCTGTTAAATCCTATCTTATAGACTCTCTGCAGCATTCCTATTGTAGCTTTCTGCTTGTCTATTACAAGATAACCGGCTTCTGTGAAATGATCATCTATCTGTGGACCGTCACTGGCAGATCCGGAAGCTGAGAATGAAGGTGAACTGTCTGAAGATGCCAGAACAGATATCTTCTTCTCGATCTCGCCCATATCTGTCACATATCCAGGATTGTGATATTTTATGAAATTGACGACATCCTGTACTTCGTCATCAGAAACAAATGCCCCCTGAACTCTGGCGGGCTTTGTATATCCCTGCGGATAAAACAGCATATCTCCTTTTCCAAGAAGTTTTTCTGCTCCATACATATCAAGTATTGTTCTGGAATCGACACCGCTTGTAACAGCAAAAGCAACACGGCTTGGCATATTTGCCTTTATAAGTCCAGTTATTACATCGACAGACGGACGCTGCGTAGCAATTATAAGATGTATTCCGGCAGCTCTGGCAAGCTGTGCAAGACGACAGATTGAATCTTCAACTTCCTTCGCACATACCATCATAAGGTCAGCCAGCTCATCTACGATTATTACTATCTGTGGCATGATCTCCATTTCAGGATCCTTGCCGGGTTCTGCCTTTGCGTTATACCCCTTGAGGTCTCGTACGCCCGCATCTGCGAATTTCCTGTAACGGTCAGTCATTTCTGCCACAGCCCACTGAAGAGCTGAAGAAGCCTTCTTGGGATCAGTGACTACAGGGAGCAACAGATGAGGTATGCCATTGTATACAGAGAGTTCTACGATCTTGGGATCGATCATTATCATCTTTACATCTTTAGGTTCATAGCGAAACAGAATGCTCATAATAAGTGTGTTGATGCATACAGATTTACCTGATCCTGTAGCACCGGCTATGAGCATATGTGGCATTTTTGCAATGTCTGAAACAACAACATTACCGCCGATATCTTTTCCTACAGCAAATGCGAGCTTGCCCTTGAAATGCCTGAAAATATCAGATTCAAAGAGATCGCGCAGAGCGACAGTACTTGTTATCTTGTTCGGCACTTCAATTCCTATAGCAGGTTTCCCGGGAATAGGAGCTTCTATTCTTATATCAGCGGCTGCCAGATTCAGCTTTATATCATCCTGAAGAGCTACAATACGGCTGACTTTAACTCCCCGAGCCGGGAGCAGTTCATACCTGGTGACAGCCGGTCCCTGACATACATTGGGAATAGTTACATTGACACCAAATGTTTTGAGCGTATTCTGAAGATTCAGAGCCGTTGTCTGAAGTTCACGGTCTGATTCAGGGTTGACTTTCCTGACGCCTTCTTTCAGAAGCGTAAGAGGCGGGAAAACATATTTGGGCGGTTTTTTATACTCAGGGGCCGGTTTTGCCGGCGCCGCAACAGATGAAGATGCTGCTGCAGTTGTAACAGCACTCTTCTCAGCATCTTTGCGCTCTCTCTCGATGCTGATATTATCAAGATCCTCTTCTTTTGGAGCTTCACTGTGAGCAGCTTCAGCGGCTGGCTCAGTGGCTGTGGTTATAGCTGTTTTTGTGTCAGTATCAGTAGCTTTATCAGTAACTGTAGTTTCAGACGGTTCAGGACTGTCATGATCCAGGGTCTCCTGCATGCTTTGTCTGAAAATTTTGTCAGAGAAATTTTCTGAACTATAGTCGGGAGAAGTAGCATCGGGTACATTAATACCAATGCCGGTATAATCAGTATCTGTGTTCGCAATCTTACTGTGTTCCAGATCTGCTCTTGCTGTAAAGGATGCATAATCAGCATCTTCGACTGTTATCTCATGAAGATTTTTATCAGTCGAATACCCTCTGAAAGAAGCTTCCTGTGCAGCCTGACTTCTTGCAGCAACCGTAACACCTGCAACGCCTGCAGCTGATACAGCAGCATCTGCAGCTACTGTAGTCCCTCCAACCATTACGTCATCAATTGATGCTACATCATTGTTTACATGATTTTTATCACTGAAAAGAGTGGTATCTTTAAGAGAACCGTTGTAGCTGTCGACTTTTCTGAGGACATTACTGTTCTCTTTTTCTTCAGCTTCCTGCCGGAGTTCCTGTTCTCTTATTCTTCTTCGATCCTCTCGGCTGCGTCTTTCCTCATCAGCCTGTCTTCTTCGCTCAGCTCTTTCATCCTCGCGTTTTCTTCGCATCTCTTCGTATATTCTGTCATTTTCTTCTTCTGCGAGACGATCACGTTCATCGTCTTCTTCAGAGCGGTCTGACACGTTGTTACCATCAATAAGACTAATGATAGAACTTCCGCTTATTATGATCACACATACAAGAATTATTGCAATTATTACAAGGATCGTCCCGGCCATTTTCATGAAATAATAAAACAGATAACATAAAGAACCGGCGATTACACCGCCTCCGCTGTGTTGCGAAGCGCATCTGCTGAAAATATCAGATATGGAATATGTCACAGCCGTTTCAAGATTTCCAGCAGCCAATTCGCAGATCATTCCAAAACATAAGAACAGTATTGAAATGCATATGATCCTTTTTGTTGTTTCACTTCTGCCGCGTTGCGTAAACCAATATGCCAACATTGCAAGTACAAAGAACGGCATGACAAAATTTGTAAATCCGAAGACGCCAAACATGGCACTGCTGACAGCTTTGCCAACAGTGCCCATAAGACCTATATTTGCCAGAAAGATAAAGATCATACACGAGACGATAGCAATGAGGATGAGATCCTCTTTAAGAGCACTGTTATCATTCTTCTTTTTTCTGTATGACCTTTTCTGTGTAGAGCGTGAACCTGAATTTGAGCTTCGCCTTCCTGAATTTCTATTGCCGGATCCGGTTCCGCTCCTTTTTCTGTTGTTGGCATTGCCAGATGTTGCCATATATTCTCCCGATAAATTATTTACTGTATATCAAAGTCGTCGTTATCTTTGATCTCTATGTCAAAATCATCAACGGAATTTGTTTTGCCGGATTCTTTATGATCAAATACGATCTTTCCGTTCGCTGATTTTACAGGCTGAGGAAGAGGGTTATGTATCTCATTATCACCAGGCATATGAATTCTCCTTTTTCTTAACGCTCCTCAATGATAAACAATGCCGGATCCCCTGCTTTTGCGGAGACCCGGTCATTTATATGCAGATTTCACTGTGCATCGCTCCGGCCTGCCTGAGGCACAAACTAATGTTGCCTGCCGTGAAATGTATACAGATAGCGATCAGATAATTCCTTTACCATGATTCCGTACACATTAAGACAATCATCATTTCTGCCTGTGCGTATATCCTCTACGCATTTTACGATATACCTGTTCCAGATGTCTGAGTAAATCTTCTTCTCGTCACTTTCTCTGGAAATACGTTTGACGATCGTAGGAGCCATATCATAGTACTCATTGATCATGTTCCTGCGCTCATTGTTCTCCTGCATATAGCTGTCTCTGAAATCCTTGAGAGTCTCAAGTTCACTGCAGTCGTTACCGTGGCCGAGCGCCACACTTGCGGCTGTAGTTATATAGCAGAGCTTTCTTCTGAATCCGGAATCAAGTTCATCGACTGTCGCGGCCTTGATCCTGCTGTCCTTGAAATGACCGGCCCATGATGTGCATAAATAATCCATGCAGTCGCGTGTGCGATCCTTCTTATCCGCGGGGCAGCTTTCAAGAAACCCCGGTATCACATAGCTGACGACAAAAAGATTCAGCTTTTGTTGTTCAGAAGCGGCGTTTCTTTTCGAAACTTCCTTTACACATTGATCACCGGCCTCTATCATCATTCCTGATATACGGTCAAAACAAGTGTTTTCCGCATTCTCGGCAAGCAGTGCATTGATTTCGGAATAAATCTCCGAATTTGCTGCACAATACTCCTTGAATGAGGATCTGTATTCATTTCGGTTGAATTTTCCCAGATATGTATCCTTCTCATTGAAGAGAAGGATAACATTATTATCTGAATCACTCTTCATCAGGCTCATCCCAGTTATGATAAACGTTCTGGACATCATCAGCTGCATCAAGGTTGTCAAGGATCCGCTGCATTGACTTGATAGATTTCTCATCAGTCAGAGTAACATAGTTCTGAGGTATCATGGTGACTTCTGAGGAAGCTACCGGAATATTCTGTGCTGCAAGTGCCTTGCTCACATCCTCAAATGACTCAGGACTTGTGAGTATTTCAATGCTGTCTTCTTCATCATCGATATCATCGGCTCCCGCATCAGCAACGATCATGAAAAGATCATCAGCAGAAAGATCACATTCCTCTTTATCAATAATGATCTGCCCCTTCTTATCGAACATATATGATACGCATCCCGGTGTACCGACATTTCCACCGCCGCGTGTGAAAGCAGCTCTTACATCAGAGGCAGTGCGGTTTGCATTGTCTGTAAGCGTCTCTACAATTATTGCTACGCCTTCAGGACCATATCCTTCATAAGTGTTTACCTGATAATTGACACCATCCGAGTCTCCGGCGGCTTTCTTTATTCCGTTCTCGATAGTACTGTTGGGAACGTTATTTGCCTTCGCTTTTTCGACTACCTGTGCCAGCTTGAAATTGTTATTGGGATCAGGGCCGCCTTCCTTGACTGCAACTGCGATCTCACGACCGATTATTGTAAAGATCTTGCCCTTGGCTGCATCGTTTCTTTCTTTTTTGTGCTTAATGTTTGCAAATTTGGAATGTCCTGACATACAAAAATACCCTCCATGCTTGAACTATTATTATAAACCAATAGATTATAACATATCTTTGTTAATTGATGTTAAGCATCCTTGCCGAAATGATCTTCGTATCCTGATATCTCCCCGTTTCTGATATATATCCTTGGGACCCTCTTGTTTATACAGCATTCGAGTTCATAATTAAATCTCCCTGACACATCTCCTGCATCTTCCATAGTGATCGTTTCTTCCCCGTCAGTTCCGATAAGCGTGACATCGTCGCCCTCCGTGGCATCCGGAATATCCGTAACATCCACCATGAACTGGTCCATACATATCCTGCCGAGGATCGGAGCTCTTTTTCCGCGGATCAGCACGCTGAAATCTTTACCCGGCAGATCCCTTGGGTACCCGTCATCATAACCTGCTGATATAGTGGCTATCCTTGTTTCACCTTTTGTTATGAAAGTGCCGCCATAGCTCACTGCTTTTCCTGCAGGAACTGTTTTGATATAAACTATGGATGATAACAGTGACAAGACCGGTTTAAGCGGGACTATATCTTTCGAGACATCAGGTGAAGGCCACAGTCCGTAAAGTGTGATACCTGCCCTCACCATGTCAAGATTAGCCTCTGGCATCTCAACAATACCGGCACTGTTGGAAGCCGTCTTTACAGGTATCTTTACCCCAAGTTCGTTCTCAATCCTGTCAGTGAAGGATGTGAATGCCATGAGCTGGTTCCTTGCTGAGGATTTGTCTTTCTCGTCAGCTCTCGCAAAATGAGTGAATATTCCTTCAATCTCTATACCAGGCTCTTTTGCTGCACGTGCGACCATTTGAAGTCCATGGTCATCAGGCGTTACCCCGATCCTTGTCATACCTGTATCGACCGCAATGAAGATCCTGGCCTTCTTTCCGACCCTTTCGGCTGCCGCACCGAGCTCTTTTATCATATCTTCTCTGAATACAGCAGGTCTTATGTTCTCTGTTGCAAGTTTTTCGTAGCAATAAGGAAAAACATACCCAAGGAGAAGTATCGGCTTCTGTATCCCGTTCATCCGAAGGATCTGCGCCTCTTCAAAAGTTGCGGTGCAATATCCCCAGAGATACGGCAGGTCATCTATAGCTCGTGCTATCTGTACTGCACCGCACCCGTATGCATCGGCCTTTATTACAGCAGCCATCATTGTCCCCGGCTTAAGGTTGCGATGCATGCTTTCCATATTTTGCCTTGCGTTGTCGAGATTGACGACAGCTCGTATTCTCTGATAACCGTCTTTCATAATAATATCTCCTCACAATGAAGCTTGATTTGTATATATTTCAAGGGAGCAGCTTGCTGATCGAGCAGGCAATGTCGCCCGCCCTCATTGCGCTCCTTCCGATAAGTTCAGCGGCTTCATCGCCGGCAACTGCATGGATGAGGACTGACATACATGCGGATTGATAAATTGTTTTGCTGTTCCTGACGCCCATTGCCGCCACTGCAGCAGTGATTCCTGTCAAAACATCTCCCGAGCCCGCAGTCGCCATACCATCATTCCCGCATGTATTGAGAAAGCGTCTCCCTGATTTATCTACGACCCAGGTCCTTGCATCTTTGCTTACAACAGTGCAGTTCAGCTCACATGCAAGAGCACTCGAAAGATCGACTCTGTTACCAAGTACTTCATCTATTTCTGTGCCGCATAATCTTGCAAGCTCTCCCGGATGCGGCGTTACTATAAGACCTGCAGATCCGTTTCCGGCTGCAAACTTTTCCCGTAGAACACTGTCAGCGGCGATTATATTCAGTGCGTCAGCATCGAGTATAAGAGTTTTGCCGTCAAAACAATTGTCACCTGAAAGTCCTGCAAGTACCCGCATCAGCATCTGAGCCATGTCACCAGTCCCAATCCCGGGGCCTGCGGCTATTGAATCAGCCCATTCAACATCTTTTCGCAGAAGACTTCTCAGTTCATCTTCTTCCGTTTCTTTGTCATATCCGGTAAACATGACTTCCGGGAGTGTTTCCTGGATTATTACCCTGTTATCTTCAGAAGAGAAAAGCCTGACCATACCTGCTCCGGTATTCATTGCAGCTTTAGCACAAAGTATTGATGAACCTGCCATACCATGGCTGCCAGCTATGATAAGTGTTTTCCCAAAGTTTCCTTTATTGCTGCCCTCAGGTCTCTTCATGGATACAGCTATATCAGATCGATCCATTGTATAAGCATAATTTATATGGTCATCTTCGCACTTACAAAGAGATAATACCGGTATTCCGATGTCTTCGAGCACTACTTTTCCACAGCATTCTGCTCCTGGGAAAAGAACATTACCAAGTTTTCTGAAACCGAATGTCACGGTAACATCAGCCCTTACTGCATTACCCATAATGCTGCCGTCATCAGCGTTTACTCCTGACGGTATGTCAACGGATATTACCTTTGAGCCATTATTGTGGTAATAGTTAATAAGATCAACAACACCTGAGGCTTTTCCTTCTATGTTTCTGGAAAGACCTGTTCCGAATAGAGCATCTATAACTATGTCCGGGGCATCTGAAGTCTGACTTGCATTTTCTGATACAGTTTCACGGCGAATACCAAGAGCATTGATTATCTTCATCTGTGCTTCGCAGTTGCTTTCCTGTGTGAGCTTTTCTGAAAGACAGAAAATTCTTACATGGTAACCATCATCATTAAGAAGGCGCGCTGCGGCAAGCCCATCACCGCCATTGTTTCCGTTTCCGGCGAAAACAAAAACAGAAGGATTTACTGTACCCATGGTGACGGGTGCAAGCCTTTCCGCTTCACGGCGGATAGCAAGCGCAGCTCTCTCCATCAGTACCATTCCCGGCAGGCCGATCTCATTTTGCGTAAATGTATCAGCCATTTTCATATGTTTTGCAGTCAGCAAGTATTCCATACATTCCACCATGTAAAAAGAGGCTGCGTTATTCCGCAGCCCCCGTTGTGTTTGTGTCATCTTCAGAACGGTGAAGATTATAAGACAGTTTCATCAGGCTGTCAGAAAGGTGTACGTTTTCGACCTTGATAGAATCCGGCACAGGAAGATCTATGTGGGCAAAATTCCAGATTGCCTTGATCCTGCACTCTACAAGTTCTTTGGCTATTCCTGCAGCAGCAGTTTTCGGAACTGTCAGAACAGCTATATCGATATTGTTGTTCCTGACAAATTCAGGCATATCATCAAGTGGAAGTACTTCAATGGAACCTATCTTCTTGCCGATAACATTCTGACTTATGTCGAAAGCTCCGCGAAAAACGAATCCTCTGTTCTTAAAATTCATATAGCCGACAAGCGCCTGCCCGAGATTACCTGCTCCGATGATGATCATATTGTGAATGTGGTCTAGTCCAAGGATCTTTCCAATCTCATCATAAAGATAATCTACATTATAACCATATCCCTGCTGTCCAAAACCACCGAAATTATTGAAGTCCTGACGTATCTGGGAAGCAGTCACATGCATGAGTCTGCTGAGTTCCCGTGATGAGACCCTCTCGATCCTGTCATTCTTGAGCTCTCCAAGATAACGATAATACCTTGGAAGCCTTGCTATAACTGCATTTGATATATCTTTGTCATCCAAATTGTGATCGCTCCTGAAACGCCGTATTATATAACAATTATCTGTTTCATTAAGTATAATCAGCTGTTAAAATGTTGTCAATGTAAGTTGACACCTGCATGAGTATTGCGATACAGTTCAGTTATTGTTCACAGAGACACAAATTTATGCTAAAGTGCTCAAGTGTGCATGGTAAATTAAAGAACCAACATATAATTGAGACGTGCCTTCGCAAACTGCGCTCAGGCATGAGAGGCAATGATGATACTCGCATGTAATCACATCAGTAAAGCGTTTCTTGAGAAACCGATTCTCACTGATGTCACATTTCAGATAGAAAAATTTGAAAAAGTCGCCCTCGTCGGTATAAACGGGGCCGGCAAGCCCACGCTGCTCAGAATAATAATGGGAGATCTGATTCCTGACTCTGGAACTGTTACAAGAACGCGTGATCTCACGGTAGGTTACCTCGCACAGATCCAGAACGTTAATTCTGAGAATACGATCCGTGAAGAGCTTACCAGTGTCAGGCAGCCGATAATAGACATGGAGAACAAGCTCACTCAATATGAGAAAGACATGGCGGTCGAAAAAGGTGCAGCGCTTACTTCTCTTGTTGATGACTATAACCTTCTGCAGGACAGGTTCAAGATCCTCGGCGGCTACGGCTGGCGCGGAGAAGTCAACGGTATCCTCAAAGGACTCTCTTTTGATGGAGATGCTGCAGATCAGAAAATATCAACACTTTCAGGCGGTGAGAAAACAAGAGTCGCACTTGGAAAACTACTGCTCCAGCGCCCTGATCTTATAATTCTTGATGAGCCGACTAACCACCTCGACATCACCTCTATTCAGTGGCTCGAAGGCTTCCTGGTCTCATATAAAGGAGCAGTTCTTATTGTCTCACATGACCGCTATTTCCTTGACCGCATAGTCACAAAAGTCGTTGAGCTGGAGAACACAAGATCGACTGTTTTCACCGGCAATTACAGCTTCTATGCAGAGCAGAAGAAAAAGCTCCGCGATGAAGCCATGCACAGTTATCTCTGCAATCAGGCTGAAATAAAGCATCAGGAAGAAGTCATAACCAAGCTCAAACAGTTCAACCGTGAGAAATCAATAAAACGTGCTGAGAGCCGTGAGAAAATGCTGGGCAAAATGACAGTCATCGATAAGCCTCAGGAGCTGAATGACGAGATGCGCATAAAGCTCACGCCATGCATCCAGAGTGGCCGCGAAGTCCTGCATGTTGAGGATCTCGCAATGTCATTTGACAACAATGAATTGTTTAAAGGCGTTTCCTTTGATATAAGACGCGGTGAACATGTAGCCCTCATTGGCAATAACGGAACAGGCAAAACTACTATTCTCCGCATTATCAATGGCCTTCTTGCACCTCTCCAGGGTGAAATCCGCACAGGGGTAAATGTTCACATCGGTTACTATGATCAGGAACATCACGTCCTGAACGATAATAATACTGTTTTTGAGGAGATTTCGGACAGCTATCCCGATATGAACAACACGAAGATACGCAATATCCTTGCAGCATTTCTCTTTACGGGAGAAGATGTTTTCAAAAAGATATCTTCTCTTTCAGGCGGAGAAAAAGGCCGTGTCTCCCTGGCAAAACTTATGCTCTCAGAGGCAAACCTTCTGATCCTTGATGAGCCGACGAACCATCTTGACGTCGTTTCAAAGGAAGTTCTTGAAAATGCTCTGAATTCATATGAAGGAACCGTCTTCTATGTATCACATGACCGTTACTTCATAAATCACACAGCCAGCCGCATACTCTCTCTCACACATGAAGTCATACTGGATTATCCCGGGAACTCAGACATTGAAGCTCCGGAATGTTATATAGGAAACTATAATCACTATATTGAAAAATCCGGAGAGATCGAGAACTCACTTCTTGAAAATGCAGGTGTCACGGATGATGCTGCTTCAAAAAAAGCCGGCGATTCTGACATGACATATTCTTCTGTTTCCGACAACGGAGCTATGAACTGGAAAGCAATGAAGGAAAATCAGGCCAGGGAACGCAAAAGAGAAAATGACCTGAAGAAATGTGAGCAGGAAATCTCATGCCTGGAATCACGCAACAGTGCAATTGATGAAGAAATGGCACTGCCAGAGAACTGCACCGATATTGGCAGGCTCAGCAAATTGAATAAAGAAAAGACTTCCAACGAGGAAAAGTTGGAAGCCCTTTATGAACAATGGGAAATGCTTTCAGAATAATCAGTTATTTCAGAGCGATCAGATCAGTTCACCCAGTTCGTCTCTGACTGCAAGAATGAATCCTTCCGTATCGAGTTTCTGAACATTCTTATTAGTTGTAATAAGTGCGAGGTCACCTGTCATTTTGCCTGACTCAATCGTATTTATCACTGCCTTATCAAGACAATCCGCGAAATGAACGAGCTCATTTATTCCGTCGAGCTCTCCTCTCTTCCTGAGCGCACCTGTCCAGGCGTAAATCGTAGCCACCGAATTCGTGCTTGTTTTCTCTCCCTTAAGGTACTTGTAGTAGTGACGCTGCACAGTCCCATGCGCCGCCTCATATTCATAATTTCCATCGGGCGAAACAAGTATGGATGTCATCATAGCGAGAGATCCGAATGCAGTAGCCATCATGTCGCTCATAACATCACCGTCATAATTCTTGAGTGCCCAGACAAAACCACCTTCTGACCTTATAACACGCGCGACCGCATCATCGATCAGCGTGTAGAAATAAGTCGTTCCGATAGCGTCCATCTTTTCCTTATATTCTGCATCATAGAGATTCTGGAAGATATCGCGGAATCTCGCATCATATGTTTTGGAAATAGTGTCCTTTGTTGAGAACCATAAGTCCTGTTTTACACTCAGCGCATAATTGAAGCATGAGCGTGCAAAACTTTCTATAGAATCATCTTTATTGTGCATTCCCTGAATGATGCCGGGACCTTTGAAATCAAATATTGTCTGTCTTGATTCCCTGCCGTCCTCACCTGTGAAAACAAGCTCTGCCTTACCTGCTCCAGGCACTCTGAATTCTGTGTTTCTGTACACATCGCCGTATGCATGTCTTGCAAGTGTTATAGGCTTCTTCCATGAACGGACATAAGGCTCAATGCCGCTTACAAGGATCGGAGCGCGGAAAACCGTTCCATCAAGAATTGCACGGATCGTGCCGTTGGGGCTTCTGTACATTCTTTTGAGACCGTACTCTTTTACTCTCGCATCATTAGGAGTTATTGTCGCACACTTAACTGAAACACCATATTTCTTTGCTGCTTCAGCTGCTTCCGTCGTAATTCTGTCATCAGTCTCGTCTCTCTTTTTAAGACCGAGATCATAATACTCTGTTTTGAGATCGATATATGGAATAAGCAGATCATCTTTGATCATCTGCCATATGATCCTTGTCATTTCATCCCCGTCCATTTCGACGAGTGGTGTCTTCATCTGAATCTTTGCCATTATTGTTTTACTCCTTATGCTGATTTTTTTGGGATGGTCAGTCTTCTATCTCAGGATGATCCATGCTTTCATCGCCGCTGCTGTTACCTGTGGCATCGAGCAGACCGTTCTTCACCATGTTGTTATAGGCCTTTATCATGTGTTCATGGGCAAGCTTTTCAGCAAGGTCAGCATTGCCGGCCTTGATGGCTTCCATAAGAGCACGGTGTTCCTTGTTAGATTCGGTGCTCCTGTTAACGGTGGAGAGTGTCTTCTGTCTTACACGCTGGACGTACTGATGATAGTCGACCAGAAGGTGCTCGAGCATTTTGGAATTGCAGGCTTCGTACATAATATGGTGGAAACGGTTATCAAGCTCTGTGATCTGATCAAGATGACCTTTTCCGGCATGGAATTCAGCCAGATATACATTCTCTTCCATTTCATCGAGCTGCTTTTTCGTAATATTGGCTGTCGCCCATCTTGCGCAGAGACCTTCGAGCCTTGATCTTATCATATAGATATCTCTTACATCCTTGGCGCTGATACCTGTAACATAAGCTCCACGGTTCGGAATTATCTGTATGAGTCCTTCAAGCTCAAGCTGACGAAAGGCTTCTCTTACAGGTGTTCTTGACACGCCCATTTCCTCGCCGATCGCGACTTCCTTGAGTTCTTCGTGTTCCTTGTACTTGCCGCTCAGAATATCCTCTCTGATCTTGCTGAAAACTCTTCCTCTCAGAGAATACTTATCACTGACTTCATTCTTTACATCATATTCATTCATAGTAACTCCCAATGAGATGCCTCATTGCATCCCCCTGAAAAATCAATCATTTGCCTGTGTCAGACTTACGCCGGATTCTGTGGCTGTTTTATCAACAATCTTCTCAAGTTCTTCATCGGTCATCACAGTGACGCGGCCTTCAGCATATTGCTCATCGACCCATTCCTTGACATGGCCTACGAGACTGTCCTGTTTGCTGACCTGTCTTTCTTTTGGAAGACTGTAATAATTGTTTATCCAAAGCGCTATACCGGCAAGCCCGGATGTGTTGGAAACAGCGGCCACAGGCGGCTTCTTCAGGAATTTTCCGGTATCAAAAATATTATAGATCTCTTCATTTTTGAGAAGTCCGTCAGCGTGTATGCCGGCTCTTGTAACATTGAAGCTCTTTCCTACAAAAGGTGTCATCGGAGGTATTGAATAACCAATCTCTTTTTCATAGTAGTTGGCCAGATCAGTTATTACTGTCGCATCCATACCATTGAGGTTGCCCTTGAACTGGGCATATTCGAAGACCATAGCTTCAAGAGGTGTGTTGCCCGTGCGTTCTCCTATACCAAAGAGTGATGAATTGACACCACAGCAACCATAGAGCCAGGCGGTAGAAGCATTTGTAACAGCTTTGTAAAAATCGTTGTGACCGTGCCATTCCATGTTCTCGTTAGGAACTCCGGCATGAGTATGGAGCGCATAAATAATCCCGGGTACCGAGCGTGGAATAACTGCGCCGGGATAATTGACTCCATATCCCATAGTATCACAGGCTCTGACCTTGATGGGTATCTTGTACTCATCCTGAAGTTTCATAAGTTCAAGGCAGAAAGGTACTACATAACCATATATATCAGATCTTGTAATGTCTTCAAGATGACACCTGGGGCTTATTCCTTCTTCGAGACAGTCACGGACTATTGTCAGATAATGTTCCATTGCTTCTTTGCGCGACATCTTAAGCTTCAGGAATATATGGTAATCTGAGCAGGAAACAAGAATTCCAGTCTCTTTCATTCCGATTTCCCTGACAAGCTTGAAGTCTTCACCGCTTGCTCTTATCCAGCTCGTCACCTCAGGGAACTTGTATCCGCGTTCCATACACTTGTACACAGCATCTCTGTCTTTCTTACTGTAGAGGAAGAACTCGCTGGCTCTTATCATTCCGTTCGGACCGCCGAGTCTGTGAAGCTCATCATAAATATGAACGATCTGGTCGGTCGTATAAGGAGCTCTTGACTGTTGCCCGTCACGGAACGTGGTATCTGTTATCCAGATATCCTTCGGCATATTGTGGGGCACAGTTCTGTCGTTGAAAGGAATCTTGGGAATCTCTTCATATGGAAACATATTCCTGAAAACATTAGGCTTCTTGACGTCGTCAAGAATATACATATGCTCCTGTATCTGGAGCAGATTGTTGTGGTTGTTCATCGCAACCGGCCGATTTTCAAACGCATCGGGATCACTGATCATAGTTTCCGCATCCTCCATACTTTCTGATTGAGCAGTTGTGTATCATTGTATACATCGGAACAGATAAAGTCAACGATAACAAAAGACACTTCCTGCACCATGCTGTGTGCTGCGCATTATGGAGGAAGTGCCTTGCAATCAGTCAAAACAAGTAATACCGATAAGTATTATTCAACTGTTATTTTGCAACAATATTAACGATCTTTCCTGGAACATAGATTTCTTTTATTATATTTCCAGTGAGCTTGTCGCCCAGTTCTTTTTTAGCCATCGCAATTACTTCATCTTTACCGAGGTCTACCGGGATTGTGATCTTGGCCTTGAGTTTTCCGTTTACCTGTACTGCTATCTCTTTCGATTCTTCCTTAAGAGCTTCCTTATCAGCTTCAGGCCATTCTGTATGGAAAACAGAATCTTTTCCGCCCATTCTCTGCCAGAGTTCCTCTCCTATATGAGGCGCAAACGGAGAAATGAGCTGCGCTGCTGTGCGAAGCGTCTCGCGATCCATATTTCCTGCAGCGACCATCTTATTCGTGTATTCCATGAAACCTGAAACAACAGTGTTGAGACTGAAATTTCCAAGACGCTGGGAAATATCATTGATAAGGCCATGTCTTATCCTGAGTGTATCTGCCGTTTCAGGATAATTGCCTTCATACTGATCATTGCACATGTTCCAGAATTTTCTGAGGAAGCGGTTTACACCGTCTATACCTCTGTCATCCCATGCTGCATCCTGCTGAGGCGGTCCTATGAAGAGCTCATACATCCTGAGTGAGTCGCATCCGTAATCACGGATCATATCATCAGGTGATACAACGTTTCCAAGCGATTTTGACATCTTAATGCCTTTGGGGCCAAGAATCATTCCCTGATTGAAAAGCTTGTGGAAAGGCTCATCAAAATCAATAACTCCTATATCATGCAGGAATTTCGTGTAAAACCTTGAGTAAAGAAGGTGAAGGACTGCATGCTCAACTCCTCCTATATACATATCAACAGGGAGGTATTTGTCAGCCTTTTCACGGCTCACAAGCTCCTTGTCATTATTCACATCGATGTAACGAAGGAAATACCATGAAGATCCCGCCCACTGAGGCATGGTGTTAGTTTCACGTTTTGCCGGGCCACCGCAGCAAGGGCATGTGGTGTTGACCCAGCTGTCAATAGCGGCAAGTGGTGATTCACCAGTGTCTGTAGGCTGATATGACTCGACCCTGGGAAGCATCACAGGAAGCTGGTCTTCGGGTACAGGAACAGCGCCGCACTTCGGGCAGTGAATGATCGGAATGGGCTCGCCCCAGTATCTCTGCCTTGAGAATACCCAGTCACGAAGCTTGTAGTTGACGGTCTTTTTGCCAAAACCCATCTTCTCGATGATTTCCGGCGCTTCCTTCTTGAGTTCTTCAGATTTGCGCCCTGACCAGTCACCGGAATTTATCATGGTTCCGACTGTAGCCACATAAGGCTCAGTCATATCCTTCATATCGCTTCCATCAGGGCTTATTACAGGAATGATGGGCAGGTCAAATTTCCTGGCAAATTTCCAGTCTCTCTCATCATGTGCAGGAACACACATGATAGCGCCTGTGCCGTAATCCGCAAGCACATAATCAGAGATCCAGATCTGGACCTTTTCTTTGCTCAGCGGATCGATTGCATAAGAACCTGTCCAAACGCCTGTCTTGTCCTTATTCTGAACACGGTCAACATTTGACTTATTTGCAGCTTCTGCGCAGTATTTCTCTACAGCATCTTTCTGCTCCGCGGTCGTGAGTTCCTTTACCATGTCATGCTCAGGTGAGAGCAC
>JAAZDA010000301.1 GCA_012512995.1 Clostridiales bacterium
AATTTTCTTTATAAAAATAGAGCGCCGTCGCAACGCCGCTCTTACAAAAGCCCAAAGGCTTTTTGATAGTATGTGCACTATATCAAATGTTTTGCAAGTCTATTGGTTCCTATCCAAAGACTACAAACGACTGTGGATCCAAGGTAATAAATCCATTAGCATTGGAACCATTCCCTATTTGGAACACGACATTGCTCTGCTCAATATCCATGTTCACTGACTGCCTATCCTGTGACGGATTAACAGCAATGACAAGCTCTCCTCTTATATAGATCACCGGCAGTTTGTGAGCTTCAGCATATATGAACTCAATATCAGCATCTGCCTGAAGAGACAAATGATCATGTCTGAAACGAAGGATCCTTCTTACTGTATTTAACAGCGAATCCTCGTTGTTCTCCTCATCTGCTACATTTGGTGCATCCGGCGATTCATCCACCGGAAGGTAGAGACTATCAGCACACCCCTTACTGAACCCGGAGTTTTCCGTATTATCCCACTGCATTGGCGTTCTTGAACCCGTGCGGAAGTATCCTCCTTCGAACGAAGGCAATTTATGATATCTCATCCCTATCTCGTCACCGTAATACAGGAATGGCACTCCCGGCATAGTGAAAATGAATGCATATGCTATCTTTAATTCATCCTGGCTGAGGTGATATGCAGGGCGCTCCGTATCATGATTACATGTGACCATTGATATATATCCGATGCTCTTTGTGTCATTGTAATCATCGAGATATTGATCAAGAAATCTTCTTATATCTCCTTCGCCATCTTTCCGGAAAAACGAATTATCAACCACATCCTTGTTTGTTTTGTAGTTTTTGTAATCGCGCAGCAATGAACGATAACCACTACCGGAATCATCCAGGTAAAAATCCATATCAAAACCCGCTCTGAGTGCTAGTTTTGGATCGCTCCATTCAGATATCATAGCCGCTTCCGGATAATCATGGCGAAGCATAGCCAGTATGTCTTTCCAGACCACAGTAGTCCCACTCTTCATCTCATCATCATGCTTTACAAGTGAAGCTGCCATATCAACGCGGAATCCGTCACACCCGTGATCAAGCCAGAATCTCATTACATCCTTAATCGCTTCTCTTGTTGCCAGACAATCAGGGTGATCTATTGGCAACTGCCAATCCTTATCAGGCTTAAGAAAACCATAATTCAATGCCGGCTGGCACTTGAAGAAATTCAGGATATAAGTGGCGCTCCGCTCACTTTCTCCACCGATGTAAGGCAGGTCGCTCTCGCTTCCCTGGAAGCAGAAATTTGTCCAGATATACCTGTTTGTGAACTCGTTCTTTTCGTCTTTCTGGCTCTGTCTGAACCAGAGATGTTCCTCAGAAGTATGTCCCGGCACAAGATCAAGAAGCACATGCATGCCCTTCTTGTGCGCCTCCCCGAACAATCTGTACAGATCGTTGTTGCATCCATATCTTGATGCCACTTTTTTATAATCCCTGACATCATAACCGGCATCCTTGAATGGTGAGTCAAAACAAGGGTTGATCCAGATCGCATTACAGCCCAGACCATTAATGTAATCCAGCTTCTCAATAATACCGTTTATATCTCCAATTCCATAGTTGTTAGAATCTTTGAACGACTGTGGATATATTTCATAAAAGACCGCGTCATTAAGCCATTTGTTCATGTGATCTCCTCATCGCATTCTGCCCGTTTATTGGTCATGAAAGATATGATTTTGATTTCCTACCTGTCTTTGTTGATCCTGTCGAACTCTTCCGCGCAGGCAATAGTCGCCGCCCAGGTTGACACTTCGCTCTGCGTTCTCCCTGCCCTGACGCAGCTGATCACATCAGCAATCTCATAAACGAAACCGTTATCTGTTTCCTTGTCAACAAAGTGCTCCTTTATCTTGCCCTCTTCATCATACGCAAGGCACTCCGACGCGTAATGCGGATTCGGCAAAACAAGTTTTCCCGCATCGCCATATACAACGATCTCGTCGTCCATTGACACCACAAACGATGTCATGATGTCAGCCAATGTGTGCTCGAAATCAATCATGACATGATCACTTAAATCCACTCCGGTTTTGCCCCACGTTGCTGACTCTTCAGTTCTTACAATCTTCTGATCAATGAGATACGTCACCAGTTCATACGCATAAACAGTGATATCTTTGGCCGCGCCGCCGCCGAGAGCTTCGCAGAAGTACCTGTTATTATCATCTTTCGGCGCAATGAAACCAATATTGCACCTGCAAAGCTGCGGCTCTCCGATCATTCCATCCGCTATCCACTCTTTGGCTTTCTTTACCGCCGTCAGGAACTTGCTCCACAGCGCTTCCATAACAAAAACATGACGTTCCGCAGCGGCTTTGAATGCCGTCTTAGCTTCCGTGCTGTTCTGGAACATGGCCTTCTCACACAAGACAGGAATTCCGCGGTCAACGCACATCTTAGTCAGCCTGAAATGGTCATTCGGAGTCACCGCAATATAAGCACAGTCCGGCTTTTCATCATCAAGCATCTTCTCATAGCTGTCATAGGCCTTGTCTATACCGCACTCGTCTGCCAGCTTATATGCTCTGTCAATGCTCTTACTTGCAACTGCACAGACCACGCAGTCATCCATCTTTGAGACAGCGTCACAGAAATGCCTTGCGATATTGCCTGCTCCCATAATTGCAAAACGAAATTTGTCCATTTAGTCCCCGTCCTGTTATACATATCTCTGTATGTACTCGTTGTATATTCGTTATATATTTTTTGTATGTATGCTCAAGAACCAGTATTCAACTTACCAGCGTCTTATTTAAGTTTGACCTTGAACGTCTTTATTTCATAAGGCATTATCCTGAACGATATATGCTGCTTATCAAAAATAAGATCATCATCGTTCTCAGTCGTTGACATGTTCTCTTCGAGCATATTTCTGTTGTATTCTTTGTATAAATAAGGCAACCTTTTGTGGCTGCCTCAATCCTATCATTTCATGTTGATTTCGTATATCTTCTTTGGATCTACTTTGAAATTTCTGTCCATGTCCATGAGACCATTGATCTCCTGCTGGACATCTGTCACCTGCGTATAAC
>JAAZDA010000302.1 GCA_012512995.1 Clostridiales bacterium
GGCTGGAGTCGCTGAAACGTCATACGAAATTCCTGATGTTTCAACAGATGTTGAATTTGCAAATCTTAACACCCCTGAGCTGCTACCATACTTTGAGGATGCAGTCTACTCCGAGCTTATTGATAATCTTGACAGTGACCAGTATTACGTCGAAGATGTAAGTGCTGTTTATGTTTCGCAGGAGTATCTGCAAGAAGCAGAATACAATTCAAAAGAGAACATTTATTATGGCTATTCCCTTTCTGATCTTGAGAATCAGTTCAAGGGTGAAAAATACGTATTCACACTCGGAGATGACGGCACTACTGTTGTCACAGAATTTGAAGATTACGATGATACCTATGACCGGATAATCAAAAATGTCGCAATCGGATCCGGAGTAATAATTATATGCGTAACGGTCTCAGTTGTTACTGCAGGAGCCGGAGCACCAGCAATCAGTATGGTATTTGTTGCTGCGGCCAAAACTGGAACATTGTTTGCTCTCTCATCTGGCGTAATAAGCGGTGTGGCAGCAGGTGCTGTAACTGCATATCAGACAAATGACTTTGCCGCTTCGGTAAAAGCAGCCGCTCTTGCAGGCAGTGAAAGTTTTAAATGGGGAGCTATAACCGGGGCTCTTATTGGTGGTGCGCAAGAGGCAGTGGGATTACAGGCAGCGACAACGAATGGACTTACAATTAATGAAGCAGCAAAGATACAGAAGGAATCGAAATATCCCCTTGATGTAATCAAGCAGTTCAAGTCTATGGATGAATACGAAGTATACAAAAACGCAGGGCTGAAAGTCGGAATGATAGACGGAAAAACTGCATTGATACGAAATATTGATTTGGATTATAAAAGTGAATTGAATGGAAAAACGGTCACAAACCTTGAGAGGATGGCTAAGGGTTATGCACCTTTAGATCCGAAAACCGGATTGCCATATCAACTTCATCACATTAACCAGGCAAACAATGGGACATTGGCTATTCTAAACGAAAGTGAACATCAGGGTAATTCTGTAATACTCAATATTGCAGAAAAAAAATCTGAAATCGGACGAGTGGAATTTGCAACTACTAGAAAAGCGTTTTGGAAATCATTTGCAGAACTCGCAAGTAAATAACAAGAAAGGATGTTTCAAAATGAATATTGTTGAAAAAATAGCATCTATTGAAGACATGTCATCATGCGTAGGCGCTTCAGATGAACAAATAATGGAAGCTGAAAAAGCCCTCGGGCTTAAGTTTTCTGATGACTATTCAGCATGCCTTAGAGCATTCGGTCTTGCAGCGGTAAATGGTCACGAGCTGACTGGCTTAGGCAAAACATCATATCTTAATGTCGTCGATGTTACTGAGACTGAAAGAAAGAATAATACGCAGATTTCAGGGAACCTTTATGTTATAGAAAAAACGAATATTGACGGAATCATTGTCTGGCAGGACATGAGTGGCATAATATACACTGCCGAGCCAGGATGCAATATAAAGAAAGTCTGTGACTCCTTAAGTGAGTATATAGATTTGTGATGTGGAATCAGTAAGCGCTTGTATTTATTGCGCGGTATCTATCATTGTAGTGAAAACATCGCTGGTATCAATGCCTCTGTCATCTGTCTGGACAAACAGGCAATAGACTGTTTTGTTATTGTCCACATCTGTGATTTCTGCCAGAGTCCCTGACATGTTGTAACCTGCGTATTTGCCAAAAACACCGTTCATCTTACCGCTCAGCTCAACTACATTGGCATTCATCCCGGCGATAATTCTGCCTGAAGTGTCAGATATGCTGACATCATCAAGGAATCCTGATAAAAAGTCTTCAGTTTTTGAGTCCTGTCCAGGCAAAACATCTTCTGCAGCAAAGATCAGTGTCGCAATATAGTCTTTTTGAGTATCAATATCAAGAAAAACTGAGTGGGAATCATCGCTGTCAAATTCATCTTCGGTATCAATGTATTGTCTTGGAATCACAAAATCGATATTGTCGATTGTATACAGCAAAGTGCCATCACCTTGTACAGAAGCGGAAGTGTCATATGTTGTAACAGATCGTTTTATGTAATTGTCAGGATCGACATCTATCTTCTCAAAGACTTCGGTGTTCCAATTGATGCTGTCAGATTTGAATACAAGCTGTGATGTATCATCACCTGAGAAATCAGCTGATATATCACAGTGAAGCTTCGAAAGGCTTATCGTCAGGGTTCCGTTCATAAATGACCATGGACACAGCAATTCTGTATAGGTCTGGTCTGCGCAGTAATAATACGCCAGACCATCACTGTTTATAACAAGTATTTCATTATCATCACCGCTGTAAACTCCCACAGGTGTCAAATCGGTATTTGTAGTTAAGTTACGATCTTCGGATACTCCTGAAATCCCTGAGTCTGTTGTGTTTTCATTATCGATAGTATCTGCAGATGATTTGCCACTGATGTATAAGATTGGAATCATACATACTATAATGCCTACAAGAACAACAGCCGCAAGAATCCTTCTTCTCACAGTGAAATGTGAGAGGACGGACTCTTTTAGGTTGTGGTCATTATTGCCTTTCAGGTAGCTTTGAATGTTGAAGCCGCATTCAGGGCATTTTGCTGATGATGCGGGAATCCTTTTTCCACACACGGGACAATTGATAAGTAACATAAACAACCTCTTTTCGAAGTCAGTAATTTTACCACCGTAGCGGTGTGAGCAGAATCATCAATGACACGCTATAATCGATTTATGAACTAAAATAGATTTTGTCTGCCACGTAGTGCAATTTTTAATTGTGTTGCGGAGGGATATCTCTCTTTGGGATCAAGCTGCAGACACTTTCTGATAACTGAGCCAGTCCTTCCGGAGTATATGTTTTGAGTGGAAATGCTTCCTGTGAGGAGTGTGTTCATGAGAACACCTGTGGCATAAATGTCAGTCTGAGGCGTTGAACTGCCGAAACCGAACTGCTCCGGTGCGGCAAACCCGTCAGTGCCAATAAGCCTTGTGTCGCTGCTCTTTTTGCAGGTATCCTGCCGGGCGGCATTGAGATCGATCAGTACTATCCGCTCATCTTCAGTGAGAATGAGGTTGGAAGGCTTTATATCCCGGTGAACGATGGCTGGATATAAGGAATGAATGTCTGAAAGAATGTCACATAGCTTACAGGTATAATCGATAACCTGTTCTTCCGGAATGGGTCCGCAGATATCAAGTACTTCCTGCAGTGTTTCGCCTGAAATATATTCCTCTATGACAGTGAGAGTATTATTATTCTCACATATAGCATAGATCCGGGGAATGTTTCTTATCGGGTCGCGGAACAGCTGCTCATAAACGTTGATGTTGTACACAGACATAATCTTCTCGACATATATCTTTCCGGTCTCAATATGCTGGACGATATATATCCTGTGCTCTTCATTAAGAACAGCTATTTGTTTATAAAAAGATATCGGCAATCTTGAATCAAACATGTATGTATCATGCCTCATGCGTATGCATTCCGAGTCAGAGAACTGTTATCAGTAGTATAGCATGATGCCAGGGTCAAATATATTGGAGGAATGGTTAAAGTAATGTACAAAAAGAAAACATCTGATCTTGAGAAAAAACTCGAACACACCCACCCTTCGGAAATCTCAGAATATATAAAGGCGAATCCGGAAGATATAATGAACGGTGATCGCAATTTCATGGAATACATGAACGAGAAATTCAGGGAGAAGAAGATCCGCAAACAGGATGTTTTTCTCAAGGCAGATATTGCGCAGGGGTACGGATACAAGCTTCTCACGGAGGAAAAGGTAACAAGGCAACGGGATGTGATACTGCGGATATGCTATGCCGCAGATTTTTCATTACAGGAGGTGCAGCAGGCGCTGAGCATATATCACATGAATACACTATATGCCAGAGATCCGAGAGATGCCCTTCTGATGACTTGTTTTAACGAGAAACCGGGGTCAGTCATCACTGTCAACGAGCTTCTCCTTCGCAATGGGATGATACCGCTTAAGTCGAGCGGAGTGCAGGAATAGGACACCGTACGAAGTGCGTGACCCGACTTATCAGTAAAAACCTCTGGTGCAAAACAAATGCGCCGGAGGTTTTTTACTGCCAGTTTTACACAAAATAATCGAACGGGGTCACCTGACTGTTATATCTTTATTTTCGTTTCCCAAAGTGACAGAAACCGTAATGGGAAGGTCATTTGTTTTGGCTTCTTCAGGAAGTTTACTTATGACGTGGAATGACTCCGTATTAAGCGCATCTATCCCGTCCCAGGAATATACATCAAGCATTATTGAGCTCGCACTATAGCAGATAGAGTAATCTTTATTATACTGATTGTCGCCGTAAGTCACATCATAACCTTTTATAAATTCATCGATGCCTCTCATTGAGCTGGAAGTATTCCTGATCTTGAAGAGGAGGTCAATATATACACTATCATTTCCGGAATCATAGTACTGATAGTATCCGTTAGTGTCACCAGGCAGTATCTTTTCTTCCAGAGAAGCCGAAACAAGTGTGATCTCCCAGTTGTTGCTCTTTACAGTTTCCCCGACCTTCAGTATTTTTGCTTCGGCAGTGAGAGCATCAAGTGTATTGCGTGCTTCCTGCAGCACTTTGATGTTCGAGACCTTTTTCTGGTCAGCATCACTTAGACCTCCGTACTGTTGCCATGCCTTAGTAATTACAGTTTTGTCGTCTAATGTGACATCCCCAATTGAGTCAATCAACTCTTCACAGTCATTAATTGCAGTTAAGCTTTCAAGTGTTTCAGACGCCTTTTTCAATTCATCGGCGTTTGTCACGGCCTGCTGCTGTTCTTCTGTCAGACCGTCATAGGCTTCCTGAGCTTTGGCAATTGCATCACCAGAATCCAAAGTCACTTCTCCGATGCTGCCGATGGAATCCTCTGCTCCTTTGACACACGCATCGAAAAAGGCGCTGGCATCATCAGTTAAGGTTGCCGCATTTGTGACTAATGCCTTCTGATCATCTGACAGACTGTCATAGTCCATTTGCGCTTTATCGATTGCATCGCCGCTGTCTGTAGTCACAGTACCAATTGCGGTTATTTCGTCAATGACCTGACCGGCTTTTTTCTGATCAAGCAAAACATAATCATCCTTAAGCACTGAGTAATTTTTGACGTGTTTACGGCATTTTTCAGACAGATCATCATATAACTTAGCCGCTTTATCCAGCTTGTCTTTGCTGTCAGTTGTCACTTCTCCGATGGAATCGATCTGTGAGATGACCTGATTCACAGACTCCTTTTCTTCAGGAGTCAGCATTGTGCGTTTTATCACAGAAAATGAGACAATCGCCATTATTGCAGCGATAACAACAGCCAATATAATGATAATTGGCTGTTTATTGTTATGTTTTTTATCATCTGAAGGTGCAGTATGTTTCTCTTTGAAATCCTGAGCACCGGCTTCCCCGGTTATTGCCTCAGTTATTGCCTCAGTTATTGCCCCACATGACGGGCAGGTTTTTGCACCATCAGGCAGTTCCTTACCACAATTCTTACAATACATAATATGCCTTCCTTTCTTCTGGTCACTTGTAGAAAATGCGACCTGACCTTTGAATCAATTATAGAAATTTTCGTAGTGTTTTGCTCCCACCGCAGTGGTGGTAATTAATGGCTACTGGTCACACGTGACTTGTATCAGGACAAAAGACAAAATAAAAAAATCCCCGGAAGCCAGTGTTTATTGGCATTTCGAGGATCTCAAGTCGTAGCGGGAGGAATGTCTCGCTATGCGAGCCATAGACTTGAACAATAAAGATCTCAGTGACAAACTGGAAGTAATCACTTTAGTTTTGTCTCAGTATCTCAGACGTGATAAACCGTTACGTCTCTTCTTGATTTATCCGCAGGCTATTCGCCATCTGTATACCCCAGTATGCAATGATCTATGCCCTCATAGCCGCCAGTGATCCCACGATCATGGAATAGATCCTTAATCCATAATGTCTATACGCACACTCTGAACAGTGAGAAGATCAGTATCAACGCCGAAATTATGAAACACGAGAAGAGATGATGTAAGACGCGTGAACGTAAATTGTCCTTTCGTGAACGAAAACGTGAACGAAAAATTGTTAAAATGCTGTTTTTACAGTTAAAATCTTAATTATAAAGTTAGGATCATAACAACGAGAAAGACCGGATTCACGGCGTTTGTTGAACATTTGCCATGCTTCCGGTCTTTCTCTAAAAGTAGCGAGAGGGGGACTTGAACCCTCGACACCGCGGGTATGAACCGCGTGCTCTAGCCAGCTGAGCTACCTCGCCATAAATATAAGCGGTTTGTTTTTTGAACCGCTTGATAATAATACTATTTACTGCACGTCCTTGTCAACTGGAAAATCAGGCTTTTGTTTGGATTGTGCCTTCAGTTGCTGCTGCAGTTCATCAAGCTTCTTAACGGCAGCTGAATATTTCTCGTGCAGGTTCTTGCGGCCTTCAATTATGCCGGTTTCCATGTTGATTTTCCTGATGGTCGCATTTGTTTTGGCGGCATACGCCTTATCACGCACATTGTCCATTGCAAGGCTTGCCTGGACTGCGCCCTCTCCTATTTGCTCACCGGCTTTGTAGGCTGTCGTTCCAATACGCTCAGTCATGTTATCTGATACTTTGCGCAGCATTTTCTGCAATCTGTCGATTTCTTTCAGCTTTTTATTCAGCCCGAGTATCGATGCTACCGTCACTATAAAGTCGACAAAATAAACAATGTACAGCAGCAACATGACAATCCATCCGTATTTCTGTGGTATTTTCGCTGTTGTAATATTACTGAGCATCGGGTATAACATACCGATCACGACGATGCCGCCCAATCCCCACAAGAGGCTGAACCGCAGGCAGATATAACCGTGCAGATTAAACGGTTCATCTGAATAATCCCACCACCTCATATGGAAGATAACATCGA
>JAAZDA010000303.1 GCA_012512995.1 Clostridiales bacterium
GACCTGAACGGAAGCATGTATTCGGGGTGCGCCATAACAAACGACAGAGGATGTTTTGACTTGCCAGAGGATGCGATCCTGTTCTTCTATACGGCAGCAGGCGATCCGACAAGACTGAGCAAAGGAATAAAGTGTACCCAGCGTATGGCTTTTTCGCTGGACGGGGGCAAAACTCTCACAAAATATGAGGGCTGGAATCTGCCAAATATCGCGGAGGGGAATCGCGATCCGAAGATCTTCTGGCATGAGGAAACAACTTGTTATGTCATGACACTTTACCTTTCAGGCAATCGTTTCGGAATCTTCAATTCGAATGATCTGAAGAACTGGCAGAACACGCAGATAATGGAGCTTCCACCGATGTGGGAATGCCCGGATCTGTTTCCGGTGGGCATGAGCGACGGGGAGAAAAAATGGGTGTTCACGAGTGCCGATGGTCTGTACTATATCGGGAGTTTTGACGGAAGACAGTTCACTGCGGAAACAGAGATTCAGAAAATGTACGCGAATGATATTCCATATGCGGCGCAGACTTATTCAAATGCCCGGGGAAGGGTGATAAGTGTCGCGTGGCTCAGGATAAATCACTGCGATGGTGACAATTACACAGGTGCAATGTCGGCCCCGAGGGAACTGTCGCTTGGAAAAGATGACAGAGGTTTCTATCTGAGGCAGAGATTTGCCCATGAGGCTGCTGACTTTCTTTTTGAAGACAATAACGGAACAACTGTTGAGGAGGCCAGTATAAAGGAGCAAATTTCAGTTGACGGAAGGCAGTTGACGGTCACGGTGAAAAAGCAGGGACGTGAGTAAGACAGCACACGGTTACGAAAGGAATAATAAAAACAATGCACAATAACAAGATTATGCTGATAACTTACCCGGATTCGCTCGGGTCGAACCTGGCTGACCTGAAGGAGATGCTTGATAAATACTTCAGCAGGGCAGTAGGGGGAGTACATGTTTTGCCGTTCTTTCCATCGTCTGGTGACAGGGGCTTTGCACCGATGGATTATCACAAGGTGGATCCCTCGTTCGGAAGCTGGGACGATGTCGAGGCGATCGGCAGTGAATATTATCTGATGTTTGATTATATGATCAACCATATTTCGGCGCACAGCCAGTATTATCAGGATTTTCTGGCGAAAAAGGACGACTCGTAATATAAGGATCTTTTCATAAGATATAAGGATTTCTGGGATAACGGCGAGCCGACTGACGAACAGGTAGACGCCATCTACAAGCGTAAACCGCGCGCTCCTTACACGATCGCTCATTTCGCAGATGGAACCGAGGAGAAGGTCTGGTGCACTTTCGATGAAGAGCAGATAGATATAAACTGTAAGAGCGATACGGCGAAGAAGTTTATAAAGGATAATCTGACATGGATGGCTTCGCACGGCGCATCGATCATAAGACTTGATGCTTTTGCATACGCGACGAAGAGAGCTGGGACAAGCTGCTTCTTCGTGGAGCCGGATGTGTGGGAGTTCCTTGATAAATGCAAGGAGGATCTGGCAGGAACAGGCGTTGAGCTTCTGCCGGAGATACATGAGCATTATTCGATGCAGGATCGCATTGCGGACAAAGGATATTATGTTTACGACTTTGCACTTCCGATTCTGCTGCTGAACGCTATTTATTATGGCCAGACAAAATACCTCAGGCACTGGCTTTCCATATGCCCGAGAAGAGTTTTCACGACACTCGACACTCACGATGGAATAGGAGTTGTTGATGTCAGAGATCTTCTCCCACAGGATGAGATAGACCGCACCAAGGACGATATTTTCAAGTTCGGCGCGAACGTAAAGAAAGTCTATAATACGGCGGCATACAACAATCTCGATATATATCAGGTGAACTGTTCATATTACTCAGCACTCGGAGATGACGACGCCAGTTACCTCCTCGCGAGAGCAGTCCAGTTCTTTGCACCTGGTATTCCGCAGGTCTATTATGTGGGACTTCTCGCAGGAAAGAATGATCTTGAATTGCTGGAGAAAACAAAGGTCGGCCGCAATATCAACAGGCATTATTATTCCAAAGATGAGATAGCGCAGGAAGTCGAACGCCCGGTAGTCAGGAAGCTCCTCAACATGATGGAGTTCCGAAATGAGACAAAAGCATTCAACGGGAGTTTCAGCATGGCCGATTCAGATGATGGGAAACTCATTATAGAAAGAGAATTTGAAGGGGACAAGGCTGTCCTGACGGCAGATTTCATTGAGAAAAAGTTCACGGTCACGCATAACGGTGAGAAAGTGGAATTCTGAGATAAAGCATGTAAATATGCACAAAATATGAACGACATTTTGATAAATTGTAACGAAGTTTGAAAAAGGCACTTGTGCAACCATTTGGCGAGTGCTACTATTATCTCAGTTCAGGAAACGATACCGACAACGTAACCGACAACGTAACCAAGATAACGGAAATAAGGGGAGCGTTGAAACACGGAAACGCGGAAATACGGAAATTCTGTAACATGGGAACACCCCGGAGAAGTGGGGAAACATAGTAAGTAGCACGATTACTACTAAAGGAGAGGAAAAGATTATGAACAAAAAGTTAGTAAGCGTTACACTCAGCGCAGCAATGATCTCTGCTCTGCTTGCAGGCTGCGGAAGCACAGCTACAGGCGACACAGCAACAGCAGCATCATCTGCACCTGCAGCAGCTGCAACATCAGAGGCTGCAGCAGAAGCAACATCAGAAGCAGCTGCAACATCAGAAGCAGCAACAGGAACAGGAAAGGTTTATCTCCTGAACTTCAAGCCCGAGACAGACGGCGCATGGCAGACACTTGCACAGACTTACACAGAGCAGACAGGAACAGAAGTTACAGTTCTTACAGCTGCAGATGGTCAGTACAGCACAGTAATGCAGTCAGAGATGGCTAAGACAGATGCTCCTACAATCTTCAACATCGGCAATGCAACAGCAGCACAGACATGGGATGATTACACATATGATCTCAAAGATTCTGACATCTACAATCACCTTACAGACAAGAGCCTTGCAATCGAGAACAATGGCAAGGTAGCAGCAGTTGCTAACTGCTATGAGTGCTACGGTATCATCTACAACAAGACAATTCTTGATGACTACTGCACAATGGACAAAGCAGTTGTTACATCTGCTGACCAGATCACAGACCTCGACACACTCGAAGCAGTAGCAGATGACATCAATTCCAGAATTGATGAGATCAACGAGAAGTTCGACCTTGAGCTCACAGAAGCATTTGCTTCAGCAGGACTTGATGATGGTTCTTCATGGAGATTCTCAGGCCATCTTGCAAATATGCCTCTGTACTATGAATTCCTTGATGACGGTGTAGATCCTGTATCAGGCGAAGCTACAATCAAGGGAACATATCTTGACAACTTCAAGAGAGTCTGGGATATGTATGTAAGAGATTCAGCAGCAGATCCCAAGACACTTAATTCAGGCGCTCTTAATGCAGAATCAGAACTTGGCATGGAGCAGGCAGTCTTCTATCAGAATGGTGACTGGGAGTTCTCAGCACTCACAAATCCTGATAACGGCTATCTTGTAACAGCTGACGATCTTGATATGATGCCTATCTACTTCGGCGTTGACGATGCTAACGAAGGTCTCTGCGTTGGTACTGAGAACCACTGGGCAGTAAATGCAAAGGCTCCTCAGGAAGATATCGATGCAACACTTGCATTCCTTAACTGGGTAATCACTTCTGATGAAGGCCGCGAAGCCATCACAACAGAAATGGGCCTTTCAGCTCCGTTCGATACATTCACAGGCGACTATGCTTCAACTAACAACTTCGCTGCATCTGCATCAAAACTTATGGCAGACGGCAAAACTTCTGTAGCATGGGCATTCAATGCAACTCCTAACGTAGATGACTGGAGAGCAGATGTTGTTTCTGCACTCACAGCTTACACAGATGGTTCAGGCGACTTCGATGCAGTCAAGACAGCATTCGTAGACGGATGGGACAAACAGTGGAAGCTCGCAGCAGAAGCTGCTGAATAAGCAACAGATATATCAGAACATGCACCTTTAACAGGATGAAATATAAAAGGCGCAGAAGAAAAGTAATATAGTCACAGCTCGGGGTGAGTGTCATATATGATCATCATAACGATGAGATAATGATTACTCACCCCTTTTGCGCAGAAGGGGATTGCTATGGAAAAGGCGACAAAGAAGTACTTTCCGATTTTTGTTCTTCCGACAATGATAGCGTTTGCAATAGGATTTCTGATCCCGTTTGTTTACGGAATTTTCCTTTCGTTCTGCAAATTCACAACTGTTGTCGACTGGAAATGGGTCGGACTCAGCAATTATTCCAAGATTTTCTATGTTAACGGGGAACTTGATACCACATTCCTTCATTCACTGTGGTATACGGCCCTCTTTACACTTGTTTCAGTACTGGTCATAAACGTGATCTCCTTTGCCATAGCAATGCTTCTGACAAAGGGAATCAAAGGAACAAATCTTTTCAGAACGGCGTTCTTCCTGCCGAACCTTATCGGCGGTATTGTACTCAGCTATATCTGGCTGATGATATTCAACAGTGTTCTCTCCAATTATTCCAAAACAATTGTTTCGACTCAGTGGTATGCATTCTGGGGCATGATCATAGTGGTCTGCTGGCAGCAGATAGGCTACATGATGATCATATATATCGCAGGAATACAGAATATTCCCGGAGAACTGATTGAAGCTGCAAAGATCGACGGCGCAAACGCATGGCAGCTGCTCACAAAGATCACGATCCCGCTTCTTATGCCTACGATCACGATCTGCACATTCCTTACATTGACGAACGGGTTCAAGCTCTTTGATCAGAACTTCGCTCTGACAGGCGGCAATCCGGCAAAACAATCGCAGTTGCTGGCACTTAACATCTACGACACCATGTATGGCACGACAGGATGGCAGGGCGTAGGACAGGCCAAGGCTGTCATATTCTTCATTCTTGTTGCAATCATCGCACTTGTTCAGAATAAGATGACAACGAGCAAGGAGGTGGAACAATAATGAGCAAAGGTGATAAAGAGGTCTCAACAATCAGAAAAGCAAAACACGGTGGGATCCTGACTGTTATATTTACAATTATTTCGATTCTGTGGATTGCCCCGATATTCGTGGTGCTCCTCAACTCATTCAAGAGAAAAGCTTATATCTTTACCAATCCCTTCAGCATCAGCGCAGTTTCCATATCAAAGGGATTTGACAGATATATGAAAGGCATAGATAAGGCATTCTGCGGCCTGCTCAACTACAGCAACGCTATAGAAAAGACAAACTTCTTCAAATGTTTTGGCTATTCGCTGTTCATTACAGTCGGCTCAGTGCTGGTGATAATCCTTTGCTGCTCGATGTGCGCATATTACATAACAAGAGTGCACAACGCGCTGACCAGGGTGATTTACATGCTTTGCCTGTTCTCAATGATAGTTCCGTTCCAGATGGTAATGTTTACATTGTCAAAGTTTGCGAATATACTTCATTTGTCAAATCCTATGGGAATAATTGTGGTTTACCTGGGATTCGGTGCGGGACTTGCGGTGTTTATGTTCACCGGTTTTATAAAGAGTATTTCAATCGAGATCGAGGAAGCCGCAATGATAGACGGATGCACGCCTATCCAGACTTATTTTAAGGTAGTGCTGCCTATACTGAAGCCTACAACAATAACAGTCGCGATCCTCGAAGCCATGTGGGTATGGAACGATTACCTTCTGCCCAGCCTTGTGCTTAATATAAACAAGTATAAAACTATCCCGATTGCTGTTCAGTATCTCAAACAGAGCCACGGCCAGATCGACTGGGGCGCAATGATGGCAGTACTGGTGCTGGCAATTGTACCTATAGTGATATTCTACATTATCTGCCAGAAATATATTATTGAAGGGGTCCTTGCCGGAGCGCCGATGATCGACCTGCATGTCGCCCCGGATGACGCGACGGCGATTCAGTGGGTCGAGGACGAAACCGTTGATGCTGCTGTCATCCCCGTCACCAACTCTGATGCCCCCCTGCGTTACAAGGTGGTCGCCCTCGACGAAGTCCCCGCGATTGTGACCATGGCGACGTCAATTTCTCCCGAGGTTGAGCTGCTGGATCCTGGTACGTCAGAGGAACAGTTTGGCCTCAACTACATTATTTCCCTGGTTTTCGGCATTATTTTCATGATGGCGGTGATGACCTTCGGGTCGACAATCGCCCAAAACACGGTGGTTGAGAAGCAGACGAGGACGGTGGAGCTGCTCGTTTCCGCGGTGTCCTCACGAGTCCTTCTCGCCGGCAAAATCCTCGGTATCTCACTCTTGGCAATTGGTCAGACCGCCGCGGTTGTTCTGGCGGGCGTCCTCGGCCTAGTGATCACAGGGCAGGGCTCACTCCTGTCAATGCTCACTGCCCCGATGCTGTGGTTTGTCGTCTTCTTCATTTTCGGCTTTGTGTTGTTCGCGGCCATTTTCGCGGCCTCTGCCTCACTGGTTTCCCGCATTGAGGACACAGGTTCGGTACTATCCCCAGTCATCATGCTCGTGATGGCGCCGTACTTCATCGTCATCCTGTTCGGCACCAACCCGACCGTCATGGCGGTCTCTTCCTATGTGCCCTTCACATCGATTGTGGCCATGCCGGTACGCATGTTCATGGGTGGCGTGGCCTGGTGGGAACCAGTTTTGTCACTGCTGATTTTGGCGTTGAGCGACGCCTTGGTGATTGCAATCGCGGCCCGTATCTACCGTTCGTCTGTACTGCGAACCGGGCCCCGCTTGAAGTTGAAAGAAGCGTGGGCGGGCGACCGCAACTAGCCTATTTCACTATCAGGAACCGGTTACGAGCCTCCCTGATCGCTTCATCGCGGTGCGATACCCCCAGTTTTCGGTAGATGCCCCGCAGGTGGAACTTGACCGTATTCTCGCTGACGAAGAGGGCCTTGGCGATCTCCGCGCGGGTCTGAAAGTCGACGAGGGCGAGTAAGGTCCGCTCCTCAGCGACACTGAGCGCCTCAAACCTTTCGGTTACCAGAGTCTCAGGGAGGTTCTCAACCAACTCTAGGAGACGCTTGAAGTCCCTGACCAACAGGGCGTCACCCTGCTTCGCGAGGCGACTGATGGACGCCCGCAGGGTTTCCAGGAGTGCCGCCTGCGGCACGGTTCCGTAGACCCCTGAACCACCGTGGTCTTTGCTCAGTTCCACGGCCGGGGTCAAGGCTTCTGCCGCGCCTGCAACGTCTCCCTGCTCCCCGAGCGCCACCCCCAGAATCAGTCCGATTTCCGCACGGCGCCGCAAAGAGAGGTTCTCTCCAAGTAGCCCGAGGGCGATCTCGCGAGCCGCGTCGTTATTACCGCTGTATAGTTCCAAACGCGCGGTTGAGAGCCGTACGACGGGGTGTTCCTTGGGGAGTCTCTCTAACATGTGCCGGGCGCCCGCGTATCCACCCAGGTAGGTCGCAAGATCGGCTCGGGTGGCAACAAGTGTGGCGCGCATGTACGGGGTGGTGTGGAATATCGCCTCGATTTGAGGCAGACGACGACGCAGAACACCAAGGCCGGCTTCACAACCGTGTGCCATGCGAGCCATATGGATCTCTGCGAGGACAATGATCGGTGTTTGCTCAGCCCTCTCCAAGTGGGGTTCCACGGATTCGAGGACCGTGTGAAACCATTCCTCGTTCCCTTCCTCGGCGGCGAGTAGTGCCTGCGCGGTCATCCTGTTCATCCAAGCCAATGTTGAGCCCCTGAACCCAGACGCTTCCATCGCGCGCTCGGCGTAAACCAAGAGGTTGCGTGCCTCTTGAAGGAAGCCACTGGTTGCAGCCGTGGCCGCTAACCCTGACCAGGCGCGAACCTGGGAGACCTCATCAAGTTGCGCCTGCGCCCTCGCCCTCGCCCGAGTCGGCCGCGCCCAACGCCCTCGTCCAACGCCCTCGCCCTCGGACGCCCTCGTTCCGACCCC
>JAAZDA010000304.1 GCA_012512995.1 Clostridiales bacterium
CTCTTTGATTGGGCTTTCTGGGTCGGCTATGCGCCGGTTACAGGAATATTCCTTGCAATGCTCTCATACGGAAGAACTATAAGGGAATATATGATCGTAAACTGGATCCTGCCATCGATATTCGGCATCATCTGGTTCTCTGTATGGGGAGGCAGCGCGATCCATATGCAGATGACAGGCGGTGCTGATCTTGTAGGAGCGCTGAACACCGGCGGAGCGATAATGGCACTCTGGGAATTCCTCAAAAATCTTCCGTTCGGCCTTGGAGTTATAGTCGTGCCAATAAATATACTCGTTATTCTCGCTTCTTTTGTTACCTGCGCTGATGCGACTCTGACAAATATTGGTTCTATGTGTGTAAGGGATGTTCCGATCGGAACAGAGCCCCCTGCAAAGATCAAAGTTCTCTGGGGAATTTCTATCGGTATAGTTGCCATTATAATGGCTGCATACGGCGGAGGCGCCCAAGGGGTCGACGGAGTTAAAGCCCTGGCGGCGGCGGCAGGTTTTGTAGTGCTGTTTATATTTGTCGTGCAGGTAATTGCGTTCATTAAGGTGTTCTTTATAGACAAAATCACTGAATAGTTAAGCTGCGGATCTTCTTTTAATTAACATAGAATGTTACATACGCTGCGGATGCAACGATTTTTACCCTGCATCCGCAGCCCTGATCGTGGAGGGTGAAAATGAAAATATTGCTTACAGGTAATGACTTAACCATAGAAAAAGTCTGGGCTGTCGCAGTTGAAGGTGCCGAAGTTGAAATAAGCCCGGAAGCGGATACGAAACTTGAAGCTTCACGGCAGCTTGTTTATGACCTTGTTGACGAGGATGTTCCTGTGTACGGTTTTAACACTGGAGTAGGCTGGAACAAAGATCACACTATCGCAAAGGAATTCTTTGAAGATTTTAACCGCAAACTGATCTATTCACACTCGCTTGGGATAGCTCCTGATGCCTCGGAAGAGGAAGTAAGGGCAATGATGGCGATAAGGCTGAACTGCCTGCTTCAGGGTTATACAGGCATTCAGCCGGCAGTCGCAAGACGTTATGCTGAGTTTTTAAATAAAGGCATACACCCCGTTGTACCTGAAAGAGGTTCAGTCGGAGAGGGCGATATAGCTGTAATGTCCCACATAGGATTGGCTATGATAGGGGAAGGCGATGTTTTTTACAAAGGAGAAAGGATGTCCTCTATGGAGGCTCACAGAATGGCAGGTCTTGAGCCGGTCGTTCTGGGACCTAAGGACGGACTAGCAATAGTAAGTAACAGCGCCTTTTCAGCAGGACAGGGAGCCCTTGTCCTTAAAAAACTAAGGGATCTTGCAGACATAGGAGATATAGTCTATTCGGTCTCTCTGGAAGGACTCAACGGAAACACGTCTCCACTTGACCCCTCAGGGCTTGCTCCTAGGAGACTTAAGGGGCAGCAGATCAGCGCAGAAAAAGTCAGAAAGATCATAGAAGGAAGCAGCATTTATGACAGAGATCCGGAAAAATCTGTCCAGGATCCGCTGTGCTTCCGCGGAGCAGTCCATGTGAACGGTACACTTCGCGATGCGCTTGATTATGTATCTGAGTTTATGGATATCCAGATGAACAGCACTGACGATAACCCCTGTGTTTTAGTTGATGAAAGACGCATGATATCCGTATCAAACTTTGAAACGACTTCACTTGCCACAGGATTGGAAATGATCAGCATAGTCCTGAGCCATGTCTCACGGATGTCGTGCTACAGGATGCTTAAGCTGTGTAACCCTGTACTGACCGGACTTGCAAGGTTTTTGAGTCCTGACGGCGGAGATTCGCACTGTTTCGGCGCGTTCCAGAAATCTTATTCACTTATGGATACCGAGATCAGGCACCTATCAAATCCATGTTCGTCAGATTTCATGTCTCTTGCCGGAGGAATTGAGGACCACGCCAACAACACCCCGTTTGTAGTCCAAAAATTAAGGAAAGCGGCAGATAATCTTACATACATTTACGGCATGGAAATGATACACGGATGTCAGGCGATCGATCTGCGTATGAGAAAAAACAGTATACGGCTTGGCAAGGGTACAGAGGTCGCATGGAAAGATTTTCGAAGGGACGTTGTCCTGTATGAAAACGACAGGCCAATATCTCCGGACATACAGAAAGCGTATGAGTTTATCAAAAATATTATCCTGCCTACGCAGTAGACAAATGACCGGATCATATAAATAAGTTCATTGAAGAGAGAATGTTTTTCATTAAGTGAACAAGGAGCCGTTCTGCGTATTAGGTTTGAAGCGCAGCGGCTCTTTTTTCTGAATTTCCTCAAAATTATACCTATGCGGTGGATGTAGGAAAGGAAAATAAGGACGATAAATTGGACAAAAAAGAGTTGACAACCGGTGGTC
>JAAZDA010000305.1 GCA_012512995.1 Clostridiales bacterium
ACCTGTTTGCCGACCTGACGGCCAATTGTTCCTGTAATGGTGCCGGCAACAGATTTCACCGCTCTTTTGTTAGCGTTGGCCGCTTTCTTATTGTCAGCAGCAGCATTTGCTGCTTTCTCATCATCCTGAGCCTTTTCAAGTCCCTTGCGTTTCAGTAATTCATAAGCAGAATCAGGATCCTCTGCATTTTCATATTTGCTGTAAAGAATACTGCCCTTTATGATATCCTGCCGCACCTCATCATCTATTGCACCCATAAGGCTCTGTGGAGGCAGTATGGAAACCTTCTCCGATATTTCAGGCATTCCCTGCTCATCAAGAAACGAGACAACTGCTTCTCCTGTCCCGAGATTCATGATTGTTTCGTATGTATCAAAACCGGGATTTACGCGGAACGATTCAGCCGCTGACTTGACAGCTTTCTGATCAGACGGCGTATACGCGCGTAGTCCATGCTCTATCCTGTTTCCCAGCTGCGCAAGCACACCGTCAGGGATATCCCTTGGATTCTGAGTGATAAAGAAAATTCCCACTCCTTTTGAACGAATGAGTTTTACCACCTGTTCTATCTTATCGAGCAGCGCCTTCTGATTATCTTTGAAGAGAAGATGTGCCTCATCAAAGAAAAATACCATCTTGGGTTTATCAAGATCACCGACTTCAGGAAGTGTCTCAAAAAGCTCCGACAGCATCCACAGAAGGAAGGTGGAATACAGAGCCGTATCACCTATAAGGCTCTCTGAATCGAGTACGTTTATCATTCCTTTTCCGTCAGCGTCTACGGTGAACCAGTCACTGATGTTGAGGGCCGGTTCTCCGAAGAAAACATCCCCTCCCTTAAGTTCCAGTGCCGTCACTGCTCTCATTATCGCAGCGATGGAGGCCGCCGAAATATTTCCATACTGTTCCCTGTACTGTCTGGAATTCTCATCGACGTAATTCAGCATTGCCTTGAGGTCTTTTGTGTCAATGAGCAGCAGAGAGCTGTCATCAGCAATCTTGAAAACTATAGAGAGTATCTGTGATTGGATTTCATTAAGGTCAAGAATTCTGGTGAGCAGGAGCGGTCCCATCTCCGAAACAGTCGTTCGCAGTGGCATTCCCTTCTTTCCAAAGATATCCCAGAAAGCTGTCGGGTAACTGTGGTAAGAGAAACCGGCTTCTGAAAGACCGAATCTTTTTATCCTTTCCTGCATGTCAGGTGAGTCCGCTCCAGGTCTCGCCATCCCCGCCAGATCTCCCTTTACATCAGCAAGGAAAACCGGGACTCCCATATCACTGAATGATTCAGCGAGTACCTTGAGTGTAATTGTTTTGCCTGTGCCGGTCGCGCCGGCGATAAGCCCGTGTCTGTTAGTCATCCGGGGAAGTATGGAAATATTCCTTCCGTCAGATGTCTGTGCTACCCATATCCTGCCGTCCTTAAGCATATTCACCCCCTGCCGAAACACTCAGATATTATTCATCGGCTCATACAATAGAGTATACCATGTTACAATTATCTTAATTTGTGAGTTTCTATGTCGTGAGTTTAAAGCTAATATATTTATAACTATAGACCAATCTGGAACGGAGCTTGTTTTGAACACTTATACAATAACAAAAGCGATGATAGAATCCACAGTCGACCACGGGATCAAAAGTATGGAAGAAGATCCCAAGCGCAGTATGCGGCGGTTGTGTGACCTCGGCAGGCAGTTTTCAAAGAGTCGCTGCCAGGATTATCTTTTCGGCATAATCCAGGAGCTTCTCGAAAATGAAGACAGCAGCTACTATGACCTTGTCGCGAATGCTCTGAAGAATACCGACCACGGAACAATAAGGGATTTCGGTGTAGCTTTCGGCTATACTTCATGGACGTATGGCGCAAGGATGCTGCGTTCCTTCGAAAAGAAGACAGGTCATGCGGCGCCTCTGACTCTTATGCTGAGATTCCAGCCTGATCTGGCCGGCGGACTTTCAATTTCTGATATTGATAATATCATTCAACAGGGAACAGCCATTGGAATTTTCTCATATTTTATCCGCGAGGTCGGCGGTTCCTCTGATTCCTACGAAATAATAAATCTGTTCCGCAAGTACCCGGACTGCGGATTTGCCTATTTCAGAAGTTCAGGAAGACTTACCGCTGCTCAGATCCAGATGATGAAACTCTGCAAGAACCTACTGACACTGCTGCCATGTGAGGACAGTGAGACAGCGCTGACCGCGCCTTTCCTTCGTGACAACAAAATACTGTTCGGCATTAGTGCCCTTTATAATTCGGCATATAGCACCGAACAGGTAAGTGAAGCACTCAGGAACGTGATTCCTTCAGAAGCCACATTCTTTATTCCTATCGCGGACGATTCAGTTCCGGAGTCCGAGATTCAAAAGTTTACGGATCTGTGCTACAAGTCAAGACTGGAACAGAATTATCCTGTATTTGTCATGGATTATTACGGCGATACTGCAGCTCTCTTCGGGCGTTTTCTGAATCACAAGTATCTTTTGGAGATAGGTGAAGACAAGCGCATTATCAGGCCGGCCGACAGTAGTATCAAAGTCCTGCCCACTGACATTCCGCTTGGAGATGCACTGCAGAAG
>JAAZDA010000306.1 GCA_012512995.1 Clostridiales bacterium
CAGCCAGAGTTATCACACAGATGGGTCTCAAAGAGGATCCGTCTAATGTCCTGATCATGCAGGCAACCGGAGTCAATGTTTCGGGTCAGATCGCATCGGTCATCGCAGGCGGACTACTGCTGCAACTTATCGCAAGGTGACGAATGCTACGCATTCGTCACCTGCAAGCTTTGAGCGGAGCTCAAAGTTTGCGGGGAGCGTCGTAAACTGCAGATGTGCAAGCTTTGAGCGGAGCTCAAAGTTTGCGGGGAGCGTCGTAAATAATGAATATTGCAGCCGGAGCAAGACCGCTCCGGCATGAAAGGAATATATGATTGAGAATTTTATGGCATCACTCAAAGTGATGGGACTGGGAATGATCGGTATCTTTGCGGTGGCAATTGCACTTATAATAGTCATGAAGCTGCTGACTACCATTTTCCCGGGATCCGGGAAAAAGAACAAAAAGACAGATGATTCGGTCAGCGAATAGTAGAGTATAGCAAATGTCGGACAAATGCACTCTCAGATTTGCGTGTGATGGAAATGTAATTTGCAACTGGGAAATTCCGTTAAGGAGTGGTCTATGAATGTTTTTGAAATAGTCGGGCCTGTCATGGTCGGGCCTTCGAGTTCTCATACTGCGGGAGCCTGTCGGATAGGACAGGTCTGCAGAAAGTTAATGAGTGAAAGGGTCGTCGACGCAAAGATCCTTTTTTATGGTTCTTTTCTTGCAACAGGGAAAGGGCATGGCACAGACCGAGCAATAATCGCAGGTCTCATGGGACTTGCGGTTGACGATCAGCGGATTCCCTCGAGTTTTGACCTGGCCAGAGAAGAAGGCTTGCAATATGAATTCGGGTCTGTGGATCTGGGAGAAAACGCTCATCCGAATTCGGTCAAGCTCATCCTTACAGGTGAGAGCGGCCGGAAACTCGAAATTGTCGCAGCCTCGATTGGCGGCGGTCAGATCAGAATTTGCGAGATCGATGGACTGACTGCGAATTTCAGCGGAGATTATCCTACACTAATCGTTCATAATCTTGATCAGCCGGGACACGTCGCAGAAGTGACATCGATGCTCCAGCACAAGGCTGTAAATATCGCGTCTATGCAGCTGTACAGATCGAGCCGCGGAGGGAGCGCAGTCATGGTTCTTGAGTGTGACCAGGAAGTTCCAGAGGAATCAGTCGATTGGCTTCGGCACCTTGAAGGTGTGGAAAAGGTGACCTATTACAGCTTGAAAGGCTAGGAGATTATCATGTACGATTCGCTTGCGGCAGTGGTGAAAGAATCAAAGAAAAGCGGGGCCAAATTCTGGCAGGTCATTCAGGAAGATGACTGCCGTGAGGAAGCTATTGACAGGCAGAAGTCATTTGGCCGGATGCGCGCTATGTATGAGGCTATGAGGGATTCGGTGAACAACTATGACCCTACGCTTCACTCGGCAAGCGGCCTTGTCGGAACAGATGCGGCAAAACTTGAGAAGTATTATAACGAAGGCAAAATGATGGCTGATGATTTTGTCGGGCGTGTCATGATACGGGCGCTCCGCGTTGCAGAATCAAACGCATGCATGAAGCGCATCGTGGCGGCACCGACTGCGGGGTCATGTGGTGTTTTGCCTTCTGTTCTTATCACGATGCAGGAAGAGAGGAAACTTTCTGATGAGCAGATGATTGAGGCGCTTTACGTGGCGGCGGGCATCGGCGGCGTGATTTCAAAGCGCGCCTCTCTGTCAGGAGCTGAAGGCGGCTGTCAGGCAGAGATTGGCTCTGCTTCAGCGATGGCGGCAGGTGCGCTTGTAAGTCTCATGGGCGGAAGCGCGGAGCAGATAGCAAATGCAGCCGCGATTGCGCTTAAAAGCCTGCTCGGACTTGCCTGCGACCCTGTCGCGGGGCTTGTTGAGGTCCCGTGTGTGAAGAGAAATGTTATCGGATCGGTGAACGCGGTGACAGCGGCGGACATGGCTATGGCCGGCATAAAGAGCCGCATTCCGCCTGACGAAGTCATAGACGCGATGAGAAGCATCGGCCACGGCATGAGCACATCTATCCGTGAGACCGGGACAGGCGGCCTCGCAGCGACCCCGACCGGTGTGAAGATCAGGGAAAAAGTAACGAAATGGTGAGCAATAATTACAGAGCCTTCGGGCGGACAATTTCACATGAAGGGGTCTTGTATCTGGGGTATTCAGCTTCAGGTGTTTCATTTGTAACTGCGTCTACGGATATTTATGCAGAGATCGTCGGGGTATCAGAGCCTGGTGGGATATGTGAAGCTGCATATTTGGGAGTGTTCATAAACGGGGATAAGGAAGCTGTCTGCAAGATAAAGGTCAGACACGGCAGGCACAGATACAGAATATTCAGTCAGGAAACAAAGGAAGAAGTCAGAATAGCTGTAATCAAACTGAGCGAAGCGCAATATGATAAGGTCGGAATTGCGGGGATAGATGCCAATGATGAAATAAGACCGACTCAGGAAAGAGAGCGGAAGCTGCTCTTTATAGGAGATTCTATTTCAGCGGGATTTGGGATCGGAGGCGGGAGAGAAGAGGTCTTTTCTACAGCTGTTGAAGATGCGACAAAAGCGTATCCCTACCTTGTGTCCGAAATGCTGAATGCAGAATCACAGATAATCGCCTGGAGCGGCAATGGAATCATATCCAGATGGATAACGGAAGATCAGAATATGCCGGACACTTCATATCTGATGCCGGAAATATTTCCTTACGAGGATATCAGCCTTGAGGAAACTGTTATCGGTACAAGACAGATCAAATGTGATCACAAAACATTTGTGCCGGATCTGATATCGGTGAATCTCGGGACGAACGACAACAGCTATTGCAGAAATATTCCATTGAGGAATCAGGCATTTAAAAGGGAATACATAAGATTTCTAAATTCACTTCACGTTTATTATCCAGGGATTCCGGTCCTGGTGGTATTTGGATTATTTGAAACGGGTCTGAATGAAATGGTCAGTCAAGCCGCACTGGAGAGCGACTGTGCATATTTCGAATTAGACAGGATGACAAATGAAGAGGATTTCTGCGCAAATGATCACCCCAGCGCTGCGATCAATGCTAAGTCAGCAGATACGGTAGCCGGAGTGATCAAAGAAAAGCTGAAATGGTGCGCCGCTTCCACATAGCGGTAGCGGCGCCAGATCAAGTGTGACCGGGTACAAATCCGGGTGATCATTTATCAAGAGTCAGGTCTATTGCGAAGTAGAACGCGCCGTCCCAGTTGAAACGCACTCTGTAGAGCTCGATCTTCCAGCCCTTACACTGTCCCTGGAATTTAGAAGAGATAAGCGCTCTTATATGACTCTCAAAGAAAGCTCTCGTTTCAGTCATATGATTCTTAAGAAAATAGGGATTTATACCCTTTTCCTGTGCGTATAAATAAAACTCGGGCAAAACATTTGCCTGGCAGAGCCAGTCTGCCGTGAGCGAGCGGACGAGGAAAGTATTTGAAATCAGGCTCTTTTGTTCATTACCCCTGAAACAGTTGTAATATGAAGCAATGATAGTGTGAGCTATCACGACACCGTTGGTGTTCTCAGCCGTATTCCAGCCGCCAGCGGCAGAAATTATATCGAAGATATTGTGGCAGCGGGCGTTCTCCATAAATTCATTGTCACATCCGTTACTGGTAGTCACATCGCAAATGCCTATGGCTTTCTGATAAACATCATTGTAGTATTCAGTGTATCTCAAAAGTTCTTCTGAGTTAGTGTTGTTCTTGAACGCGATGTCTTTAGTATTCTGTTCGTCGCTTTCGAGCTGCCTGGTCCCGGAGGCGTTTACCGCCAGCATGCAGTCTGAATCAGAGGGTGTCTCTGTAATAATTCCACCAGCGGAAGTTATCTGCCATTTTATGCTCTCCCCCAGCGGTCTGTCCTCATATCTTGGAATTACATGTGGACCGTTTATTGAAGAATACCTGAGGTACAGGGCAGGCCTGTATTTATTTACCAGACAGAATACCCTTGAGAACAGTACACTTCCGGCTTCATCAGCGCCGGGATACACATATACTCTGTTGTATAGAGAGTACTCTTTCACCTTGTCTACGATGGCGGCCTGATCCATAGCGGCATAACCGTATTCGGCTGTGTCATCCTTAGGTACAGTCAGGGTATCAAATATACCATCTCTGACCATGTCCACACTGCCAAGATTAACGAAGCGGTCAACTTTTCTTCTGCTCAGGAAATCATCAAGTATATCAGGGGGAATCTCAGCTTTAAGATCGCTTAGTTCTTCGTTTTCAGTTTCACTTGTTTTGCCCTGAGAGGATTTATCAGCAAGGAAAGTGTATTTCCAGATCTTTTTTCCGTAGTTTTCCCAGTAATCGGGGTCTTCGTGTGAGTCGTCATAGGCCGCAACACGGGCAGCAAGATTGAAAGCATGTATGTGCAGCGAAGGGTTGATTTTTTTGAGTTTACTGAATCCTGAGAGCCGTTCGGCACATTCCTCAATGCTAAAGTGGTGTATGCGGGAACCGATTATATTGCCGTAAACGAGCGTATCAACAGAAAGAATTGCATAATCTGCAGAGCCGGCATTTACATACAGCCAGTTCCAGATCTTGTCGATATCAGCGGGGCGTTTTAGAAAGCCCATCCACTCATAGGGTGGACGGAGCAATTCAATGTCTTCAGTCATCCGACTGAGCTGGTACGGAAATTCGTAATTGCAATCCCTGTCATCAAGAGGTACATATAGTATTTTTGTCATATCTGCCTTTCATTCCGATGGGTTTTGTCCGGAATAACAAGTTGTTAATTGATATTTTACCCTTTAAGTCCTGAAGTGGAAATTCCATCCATAAGATATTTCTGACAGAAGATAAAGACGATCATGATCGGTATCATGAACAGCGCAGTTGCTGCCATCATGCCGA
>JAAZDA010000021.1 GCA_012512995.1 Clostridiales bacterium
CCTTTCGCAAAGATGATCAGGGCAAGGACGATAAATAACAGGATTTTAGCAGATCCCGGTGATCTGACGAAATAACACCTTATGTAAAATGCGGTTCTGCAATGCATGCGGAGCCGCGTTTTGCTATAGTAGTAATAAACAAAAAAGCTCAGGCAGGGTGGAGAGTATGTCGAAGAAAAGCGAAGACAGGAAACAGATGGCCAACAAGATAATAAATCAGGCCTATAAGGAGTACTTTCTTATTGGTTTTGCCGGATCATTTGTGTATACGATCGGTACATTGGTGGATACTTCAATATCCGGATTGTTATTTGATATGGACGCGCTCGCAGGTGTGGGGATAACCGGAACATTTATCACATTCTACATACTTTTAAGCAATCTTCTTTTTCAGGGAATGAAGGTCATTCTCGGCAATGCAGTGGGTCGTGGGGAATCAGAAAAGGCCAACAGATTTTTCTCTGCTGCGGCGTATGTGAACATCGGAGTCTCGATCCTGCTCGGTCTGGCAATAATGCCGTTTGCCAGTCAGATACTCTATTTGCTGGGAGCCAGAAATGCGGAGATAAACGCATATGCCACGACTTATCTCAGAGCCAGTCTTATAGCGCAGGTGTGCCATCAATTTGCACATGCTCCATATGACTACATGCTGATGTTGGGATATAAGAAAGAATGTTCCTTTAAAAATGTCGTCCGTTCAGTTACAAATATTGTGGCATCTCTGTTCCTCGTACAGGTTGTGGGCATGGGGATAGAAGCCCTTGGCTATGGAGCTGCTATAGGGTATATCTGCACATTTGCTTATCTGGTGATCTCATATAAGATGCATCCGACCTCAATGAGATTTTATTTAAGACCGGGGAAAGAAGCTTTTGGAAAGATGAAGGTGGCTTTGAGTTATGCCATGCCGGATGTCACGCATAACATGGGAGAATTCGTGACAGGGACTGTCTTGAATAACGCTGTAGCATTGACTGTCGGGAGTACAGGGCTCGCCATTCTATCTCTTTTCAAAACGATAAGACAATTGGCCACTTCTGCGATAGCCCCGTCAACAGAATCGATGTCGGCTCTTTCACTGACGATGCTGGGATCTCACGATATATCAGGACTCAAGCAGACTGTGAAAGGTTCCATTACTATTCCATCAATATCGACGTTTGTGCTTTCAACAGTGCTGTTCATTTTCAGACGTCCGGTACTTGCAGTGTTCGGCGCGACGGATCCGGTGATAGTATCAGCTATGACGAGTGCTTTTGCCTGCCTTATTGCTGTCAGTGTATTTAGTGTCCTAAATGATACAGTGCTTAATTTCTATACAATTACAGGCCACAGGTTTATTTCAAGTGTCTCATTTATGATAAACTGTGCACTTTATACGTGTTTTGCAGTACTGCTGGTACACACCATCGGAGTCAGCGGCATCTGGTATGCTTACCTTGCAAATCATTTAGTGTTCTTTGCGACCGCACTTATCGTAATATCGGTCAAAACAGGACATGTGCCCAGGAACATGGATGAAGCCATGCTACTTCCTGAGAAGTACTATGACAACAAAAATCTGCTTGAGTTTTCAATGGAAGTCAAGAAAAATCAGAGCTTTGAAAAGATCGATGGGATAAGAAAATTTCTTGAAGATCATAATTATGATGAAGCTACCGTATATCAGTGTGAGGCGTGCCTGGAAGAACTGCTGATACGTGTGCTGAAAGACAAAAAGAAGCCTACATATGTTGATATCAGACTGTTTGTTCAGGATGATAGCTTAAGGTTCTCAATGAGAGATGACGGGCCTATGAATAATCATCTAATTGTAGACGAAACGGAAAAATGCGAGTTAAATAATGCTGGCATAAGCATTGTCAGGAAGATGGCAAATACTGTAAGTTACAGCTATATGGCGGGATTCAATGTCCTGAATGTTAAGATATAGGATCAAACAACGTCCATTCAGATATCATGTTCGTATGTATTACTGGAACGCTTCGTGACAGAAGAGAATTCATCAACGGTGAAATAAGGAGAGACTATTATGGCAATGTACAGAAAACAAACAGCGATAGTAATAAGTGCGGTTCTTACGGCAACTGTGATAGCAGGTTGTGGTTCTTCTGAAAAAGTCGCTTCATCAGCATCATCTGAGCAGGCTGCGACTGATGAAGTGACATCCGAAGCTGTAACAGTAGGAGAAGCCACAGATACTGAGAAAACAGTCGGAATGGCAAACCCGATGGTAGAATATGAGACGACCCCTGAAATGCAGGAGGTGCTCGGCTTTGATCCTCTTTACCTGCCGGAATCATCTGGATACACATGCTCTGTGATGTATATCATAAGCGGGGATCTGGCGGATCTGCGATTCACATCCAAGGACGGCGGCACGGCCGAGATTGGTGTGCGTTCAGCTCTGATTGACACCATGGATTCAGACGATGTGAGCGGCTACTACGGAGACGACTGGAAAGAAAGCACCGTAAGCGATACTGAAGTCGAGATCGGTGGCGGCAGCCAGGATGTCGACAATACATACTTTGCAAAATGGTCAAATGACAAATATGCTTTCTCCGTGAGCGGTGCGGTATCTGAGAATGAGTTCTCCGATATACTGGAACAGCTTGTCGAGATCACCGAAAACGAATATACCGATGACGGTCAGACATCTGATGCAGAGCTTCCGGAATTCAGTTATGTCGGAAATGACGAAATTGCGAGGATCTGCGTTGAGGCGGCAAAACAATTGTATGAGGGATATGATGAAACTGATGTGATGATCCCGGCTCCAGTGGTTGGTGATTTTGAGGAAACAGGTACCAGCACGACAATATACGCAAACATCCACGTATATGGATATGATCTGGAAGGAACAACGCTGGTATGTAAGAACGGCGGCGCTTACCCGTGTGTGATCAAGGCCGAAGGGTATAATATAACTGACATCCAGGTGGCTAATACTGATGACGAAGAAGCAGAATTGTTCAACAATGACAAAGCTCTCTTATCAAAGATCAATGATTCCGATGAAGAGAAATCAATAAGGAAGAGCTGGATCCAGATGTACGAAGACAACTGCAATCAGGAAATCGATTCATATCAGGACTACGGACAGGATCCGGTAGAACTGGCGGATGAATAAAGAGTCAAGTGCAGGGGAAATCCCTGTTGTAGAGGCAAATCAATGGGATATCTTATAAGTGAAACAACAAAAGAAGAACGCGAAAAGATCGTGGCAGGATCGCTCGGTAATATGTGCGGCAGCTGTGATGGCTGTGCAGGCGGGCTGGCAGAAATATACCAGCCCTATATTGACGGCACAAAAGAACTCCGCGAGATCAACATGGAATTTCATGCGCATTACGAGAGCGGAGTTGATGGACCTACAAAAAGCAACAGCTGTATGAACGAGTAGCACAACAGCCGGCGGAGCCTGACTCCGCCGGAAGAAGGCCGCGAAACAAATATTGAATGTTTCTTATATAGCCGCTCTGTAAATCGCTTCCATATCAGCGCGGTGAAGGTTCCTGATGGATCCAAGGTTGTCATTTGCCGTCAATGAACATTTGCGCGCGAGTTCAACATATTCATCATCTGTAGGAGCAATTCCGAGTTCGGTGAGTGAAACCGGCATATTTATGGAACGGAAGAAATCCTCCATTGCAGAAATGCCAAGAAGTGCGGTCTCATCATCATCTTTACCAGGAGTGACTCTGAGAACATTTACAGCAAGTCTGGCGAAACGGGCAGGCTTGTTTTTGTATACATATTTTGCCCAGGTTCCCCAAAGAGCTGTAAGTCCGGCTCCGTGAGCCACATCGTACATCCCGCCGAGTTCGTGCTCGAGCCTGTGACAAGCCCAGTCCCCGCCGTCAGTTCCACAGCCTGTCAGCCCATTGTGAGAAAGGCTTCCGGCCCACATTACTTCTGCGCGCGCCTCATAATTCTGCGGTTCGCACTTGAGAATCAGAGCATATTTCATCACAGTCCGAAGGAGCGCCTCACTTATGCTGTCAGTGATCTCCATATTGCCGGAGGAAGACAGATACCGCTCAAGAGTGTGCATCATTATGTCTGAGCATCCGCACTCTGTCTGGTATTCTGGAAGAGTTTCGGTGAGCTCCGGATCCATGACGGCAAATATCGGTCTTGATATATCGTCATTATATCCACACTTGATCCACCCGTCTTCGTTCGTGATCACTGATGAATTGCTCATTTCACTGCCGGTCGCTGATATGGTAAGAACAACTCCGACAGGAACAGTTTTGACGGGAGTCCTTGTTTTGCAGTAGAAATCCCAGACTTCCCCGGCATCAGGGTCAGCGGCTCCGTAACCGATAGCTTTGGCAGAATCAATAACACTGCCACCTCCGCCAGCGAGAATGAAGTCGACATTTTCAAACCGACATAGTTTAATGCCTTTTTCTACCAATGAAAGACGGGGATTCGGGACGACACCGCCAAGCTCAAGATATGGAATTCCAAGATTGTCAAGCTGAGCTTCTATCGTGTCCAGAAGCCCGGTCTTTCTGACACGTTCACTGCCATAGTGGATAAGGACTTTCGTGGCGTGCTGTTCTTTTATAAGTTCACCTGTTTTATTCTCAGCCTTGCGTCCGAAAATGACTTTTGTCGGTGTGTAATATGTGAAGTCAAGCATGGTTTCCTTTCATACCTGAGCGTTGTTTGCGAGGGTACACGCCAGAAAATCCGCGTATGCGGTTTTCTGGCTGTGATACTCAGGTTTGTGCTCAGGCTCAAACCTGGTGAGTGAAAGATTATGCATCAGCATAATCTTTCGCTCTTTTACCTCCGTGACGGAGTGCGTCCGCTCTGTCTGTTAACACTTATTGTACTATCATTGACCAGAGCTGAACATACTCTAACGAACACTTAAGCCTTGACGCAAGTGAACAGTAACTGAACAGTAACGTTACTTCACGACCTGCGATATAACGCCGTACAGCACTCCGGCCACAGGCCATATGACCCACGTAATATCCCATCGCATTGTCAGGAAACTTATCAGCAGATATACAGCAAGGATAATTCCCCAATAGATGTTGCCGATTTTTCTGGTGCATTTCTTGTTCTCACGGGTGTAATCGCCTTCTTCAAGCAAGACCTGGAACCCACCCCAGATTATTGATACTCTGACAATGATATAAACTCCGACTGCGACAAACACAAGCAGGATCGCTGTCCCTGTAAGAACGATGAAATCCCCGCCGTAACCACTCTCACTGATAAAGGCAGTAATAAGCATCGGAATGACAGCAATCACGCAAAGCGTCACACCTATGACAATTGAAGCAGTGTGTTCATGTTCAAAAGCTTTCTTGCGCTCTGAGACCATTCCGTCTACTCCGTAAGCGGTATCAATAGATTGCTCAGTGATGAACTTGTATTTATCATCGTGCATGCCCGCAGGGATGAAGAGTGCGACAGCGATGCCGACGAAGATCATAAGAATGATAATTCCGATAAAAGATACCTGATCCTCGGACATCGGGATCATGCCGGCATCAGAAGCGCCCAGCATAAGGATCAACAGAACAGGACTCAGGATACACAGAAGAACGCCGACAGAGACTTTTACAGAATCACGTTTGTTAAGTTCAAGATATTCGTTTGCCAGATCCATGGAGACAGGAGTGAGTATCTCTCCTTTGTCGCCGACCGTCTCTTCCGGAACGGAAATTTCAGGTGCATCTTCAGGCTGACAGATTTCATCTTTAAGCAGATAATCTGTACTTACTCCGAAGAGTTTTGACATAGCCAGGATCTTGCTCATATCTGGAATTGCCTGTTTGCTCTCCCATTTTGAGATCGCCTGTCTGCTGACTCCGAGTTCTCCGGCGAGCTGTTCCTGCGACCAGCCTTCCTTTTTCCTTAATTCAATTATTTTGTCTGCAAGTATCATCTTATTCTCTCCTGCCTCCCTGATAGAGCAATTCATGCTCCTGTGCGTGTGATTGTTAACGAGCTCAGATTACTGCCGGAGCCGGTTGCACACCACCAGCGGAGCCTTGCAATTACGCAACTGCGGGTTGCGATTTGATATTCACGAACTTTATCATTTATTCTATACTACCATATATACAACAATTCTAATTGTTTCACGAGTGTTCAGTGATGGAGATGAAGTAAATGGAAAAATTGATTTTCGGAGCAGCATATTATCCTGAGTACATGCCATATGAGAGGATGGACACGGATCTGTCACTGATGCAGAAGGCAGGGCTTAACACAGTCCGCATTGCAGAGTCAACGTGGAGCACGTGGGAACCGAACGAGGGAGAATTCGATTTCCAGATCCTTGTCAAAACACTTGAAGCCACGAGGGCTGCCAGGATAAATGTTATAGTTGGAACGCCGACATATGCAATTCCTTCATGGCTCGAGAAAAAGGACCCTTCAGTGCTTGTCGTGGATCATAATGGGCAGAGGCTCTATGGCTCGCGACAGATCATGGATATTGTGAACCCGACATTCAGGTATTACGCAGAGCGCATCATAAGGAAGATGATGGGGGTCGTGCGCCCCTACGGGAACGTGATAGGATTCCAGCTTGATAATGAGACCAAGTATTACGACTCCTGCACACCGATAATGCAGGAGATGTTCCGCGCATACATGCAAAACAAATTCGTTACTGTTGAGAATCTGAACAGGACTTTCGGTCTGGCGTACTGGAGCAACTCAATAGGTAAGTGGGAAGATTTCCCTGATATGAGGGGATGCATTCATGCCGGTATTAATTC